>JAIOSH010000338.1 GCA_021107685.1 Bacteroidales bacterium
AACCGCCATCCTTAGGAAGACAATAACCGCCAATACCACGACCTGGAAAAATCATATTGCTATGTGTCGGACGCATCTTAATTGCCTTTATCACTTTAATAAGGTCAACTCCATTACGTTCAGCAAAAAGACTCCATTCATTCCGATAAGCTAAAATTGTTGCCCTGTAAGAATTTTCAACAATCTTTGTTGTTTCTGATTCTATTGGTCTGTCCATAACAGTTAATGGATAGTCTTTTGTATTTAATACTTCATGAAGAAATTTTTCAACTCTGTTTTTTGCTTCATTATTACATCCGGAACAAACACGCCAAAAATCGCGGATACTTGACACATATTCTTTTCCCGGCATAACTCGTTCAAAGCTATGAGAAAGCAATGGGGTTTCTTTTAAGCCTCTTTTTGCAAAAGCCTTTTTCATAATTGGCCAGGCTACAAACTCTGTAGTTCCGGGAGCAACTGTAGTTTCAATAAGGGTAAGGCAATCAGGCTGAATTTTCTCTCCTATTGTTCTCATAGTAGCTTCCAGAGCAGCCATTTCAGCTTCTCCTGTACGCATATCACCCAAATCATGCTTAGTATAATCGCATTGAACATCAACTACAACACAATCCGCCAGATTTAGACAATCGCTGTTATAAGTAGCTACAAGGGTTTTCTTATCCAAAACGCAACGATTTATCAATTCTTCTACTTCAGGGTCTTCTGCTTTAACAGGAGATTGTCCACGATTAAGCATAGGAATTTTCCAATAACTTCTGGTACTGGGCCTCTGACAACCAATTACAAACTTGGTAGAATTACCATTTTCATCCTTTGTATCTGCAACAATTGCTGCCATCACCGCACCAACAAAACCTACGCCCATTACAACAACTATTTCTTTGCCATCTTTTTTTGCCTGATTTACTAATTGCTCTATACGATTGAATTCTGATTCATATTCCTCTTTTTGTGGAATTATAAATTTCTCACCTGTCGGACTTATAGAATATTTAACTTCTTCATTGTTACTCATATAAAATTCTCCTTATTTTTTAATTTTATAAATTTTAAACTATAATTAACGAATTACTGCTTCTAATTTATGCTTATAAACTTTCATCATTTTATTCATTATTTTATCAATTACCTTATCAGTTAAGGTTTTTTCCTTATCCTGCAATATAAAGCTCACTGCATAAGATTTTTTGCCTGCTTCAATATTTTTACCTTCATACACATCAAATAAATTAACCTTTTTTAATAATTTACTTTCTGTTTGAAAAGCTATCTTTTCAATATCTGCAAATTGAATATTTTTATTAATTAAAAGAGCAAGGTCACGCCTTACTTCAGGAAATTTAGAAACTTCTTTGTAAAGTATTTTATTATCTTTCAACAATTGAATAATTATATTCCAATTAAAATCAGCATAAAATAATTCCTGTTTGATTTCAAATTCTTTTAATAGCCTGTCGGAAACTGAACCAAATTCTAAAACTTTTTTATTATTAAATTTATAAATCAAAGCTTTATCAAATATTTTTGAAGAATTATTTTCAATTGAAAATAGTGAGGATTCAAGATTTAATATCTTAAAAATATTATTAATATGAGCTTTAAGAAAATAAAAATCAACATTATTTTCATCTGTGTTCCAGCTTTCAATATTTTTACGTCCTGTTATAAACAGTGCCAGGTGATTGTTTTCTAAATATTTTATTAAAACATCTTTTTCTTTAGCTTTATCAGAATTAAATGAATAAGTTTTCCCAAATTCATAGAGTTTTAAATCGGGTATTTTCCTGTTTTGGTTATAAATTACAGATTCCAATCCTCCAAAAAGCAATGTTTGTCGTAAAACATTTAAATCTTTGCTTAATGGATTAAGAATGTTAACATTTTTTTCAGAATTAAAAACATTGCTTTTTTCAATATATTCAGATTTAGTTAATGAATTATTCATAATCTCAAAAAAACCATTATTACTTAAATAATCCGAAACTAAATTTTGTATCTTTTCATTATCAGGTTTTAAATTATAAGATAAAGATGATCTTACTTCGGAAGGTATTTCTACATTATTATATCCATAAATTCTTAATATTTCTTCAATAACATCGGCTTCACGTGTAACATCCACTCTGTATGTAGGAATGGATAATTTTAATTCTTCTCCTGATTCGGAAATAATCTGGATTTCTAAAGATTGCAGAATATTTTTAATAATTTTCTTATCAATTGATTTTCCTATTAAGCGGTCAACATTTCGATATGAAATATTTATTTCATTTTTTTTAATCTGTTTTGGATATACATCTTTAATATTAGAAGATATTTTTCCGCCGGCAATTTTTTTAATCAGCAGAGCAGCTCTTTTTAAAGCATAAATTGTCATTTCAGGGTCGGCTCCTCTTTCAAAACGGAAAGAAGCATCTGTTTTTAAACTATGATGTTTTGAAGTTTTTCGTATTGTTTTAGGGTTAAAATAAGCACTTTCTAAAAAAATATTCGTGGTTTTTTCTGTAACGCCGGAATTTATTCCTCCAAAAACACCTGCTATGCACATTCCTTCATCTTTATTACATATCATCAAATCGTCCTTAGTCAGTTCTCTTTCTACCTCATCAAGTGTTAAAAATTTTGTGCCTTCTGATAATTTTTTAATAATAATCTTGTTACCTGTTATTTCATTAGTATCAAAAGCATGTAAAGGTTGACCTGTTTCAAATAAAACAAAGTTTGTAATATCTACAATATTATTTATTGGACGTAATCCTATAGAATCTAAGCTGTTTTTAAGCCAATCAGGAGATTCTTTTACTTTGATTCCTGAAATTGTTAATCCTGAATACCGGGGGCATGCTAAATTATCTTCAATAATGACTTCAATTTCTCTATCATTATTATCAATACAAAATTCTTTAACAGAAGGAATTTTAAGATTATAATTTTTTTTGTATAAATTATCAAAAACTGCTTTTAAATCTCTTGCAACTCCAATATGAGAAGTAGCATCAGAACGGTTTGGGGTCAATCCTATTTCAAAAATATAGTCTTCGGAAATATTAAAAAAAAAATTTGCAGGTGTACCGACTTTTGAATCAGCATCAAGCACCATAATACCTTCATGGGAAGTTCCTAATCCTAACTCATCTTCAGCACATATCATACCTTCGGAAACCTCACCCCTGAGCTTTGTTTTCCGTATAACAAAAGATTGATTTTCTGAATAAAGAGTAGTTCCAACTGTTGCAATAAGTACTTTTTGTCCTGCAGCTACATTTGGAGCGCCACATACAATTGGTAAAATGTTCTTCTCTCCAATATCAACGGTTGTAATACTTAACTTGTCGGCATTGGGATGTTTTTCACAAGTTTTAATTTCACCAATAACAATACCTTCTAATCCTCCTTTTACAGATTGATATTTTTCAAGACCTTCTATTTCCAATCCGCAATCAGTAAGTAGTTCAGATAATTTTAAAGGTTCTATATCAATATCAAGATATTGTTTGAGCCAATTGTATGAAATTTTCATCTGCTAATAAAGTAAATTCATTTAAAAATGCAAAAGTAAAAAATTTAATATTTATCTAATGATTTTTAATAAATTTACTGCATTTTATAATTCTTTTTGTCCTGCAAGGTAGGATTATACTACTAAATTTATTTTGTAAAAAGGTAAAAATATTAAATTAATATGTTTTAAACCGAGGTTTGAGCAATCTTACTTCAAATCAACATTTTTTTATCTGCATTTGTGACAATTATAATCTCCTAAGTTTATCAACCAGACTTATATTCTTTGATTAATATTGAAAAAGATCACACATTTCAGAAGTTAATTCCACTCCTTTTTCAATATATGTTTGATTGGTTACAGGAATTATATATTCTTCCAGGTTGCCATCATAATAAAAAACAAACTCAAATGTTTTGTATAGGGCGTTCCTTAATATTGCCCTGCCATTAACCATATATCCATATATCCAATCGGTATTTCCCGGCGATATTTCTCTGTACCAATAACCTAATGATGGATAAACAATAATTTCCGGTTTATTTGGACAATAGCCGCTAACCATAACTGTAACATCAGCAGAAATATTAGGTGGTACAGACATTTCATCAAGATTAATTTCATAAGTTCCCAGGCAAAGATCAGCAAAAATTCCTGTTTGCATATTGCCATTATTAGCAATATCGTAAATTATAAAATATGTTGGAACTAATGAGGGAACTAACAATAATTGAAGTGTTTCTCCTATTGTTGCCGTAAGATTTGTTGCTGTCATAAAAGTTGCGTCTTCTGCTTTATATGCAATTAGTAAAAGTTCAACAATATCTCCGGGACTATAATGACTACTGTTAAAAAGCAGATAAGCACCATTATAACATACGTCTTCCCAATACCAGTCCCAGTTCCAGTATGATAAATGGCTCAATTCACTTTTAATTTCAAATTTTCCTTTATTATTCCAAATGATTGTTCCTGTCTTCTCATAACTCCATTCACCTGTTGTTTCTTCATAACTCCATAAAGGAATTTCATCCCCATCCTGAACTGTAGTATGTGTTTGAGGATTATATGTATTATCCGGAATATCCAT
>JAIOSH010000128.1 GCA_021107685.1 Bacteroidales bacterium
CACTTTGTGATTGCGACTTATCAAGCTCGCCATTAATGTATAGCCTCATTTCCGAACCGTCATAAACACCAGCAAGGTGATACCAGGTATTTGTACTTAATCTGGCATTTGCATCTAATTTATATTGCCCCCCTCCAATCGTCACGACAAACTGAGGCATGTTGTTATCCTTATCTCCATCGCCAATCCTGAGGACAATATTTTCATCACCACCCCTGAAAAGGTTTGTGATATATGCATCAGCAGACCCGTTAAATGAGATGAAATATGCCCAGGTTTCAACAGTGAATGCTGAACCACTTACATATAAATTGTTAATACTAACATAATCATTACTGCCATCAAAATCCAGTGCGTTTTTTGGGCCAAACATAGCTGGGGAGGTTTGCCATTCACTTCCGGTCATATTTGTAAGTGTTCCGGTATAGCTTCCTTTGGAATCTGTTAGTGATGTTCCTGAGGTTTGATCGAATTTGTAATAGGCAACGAGATTTGTTTCTGATGAAGGATCTGGTAATTCCCGATACATATTCTGACGGATTTCGTCTTCAGTTCGGGCGTCATTCCAGATTCGGAATTCATCTATCTGCCCATCAAAATATTCGGTATTAAGCGTGCTAACATAATTGTAAACTTTTGCAATGAAAAAATTCCAGGAATTGCCTAAGGACTCGTTGGAATAAGCGACAGATTTTATTAAAACCCCATCTACATACATTTTCATGGTTGTTCCATCATAGGTAGTGGCCACATGTTTCCAGACACCTGTTCCGAATGGAATTGCTTGGCGCATGTCGAAATGGGTCTGATCGCTGAAATACCCTTCCAGACCAAAAGAATTCCCGGTATTCCCACAATAAAAAACAAAATTCCCGTAAGAAGGATTGTTAGGGTAATCTCCCATTTGCTGCCCGAAAACTCCCATGTAATTCGCATCGGTAAAAGAATTGATGTTCATCCAGAACTCAAATGTGAATTCAGAAACAGGGTTATTATATGTAAATATATTCCCGCAATTCACATAATCACTCGTCCCGTCAAAATCAAGGCAGTTGTTTTGTGCCATCAGGCTTGTACTCATTGTTAATGCAATGAGCAGGATTGTTAATTTGTACATATTTTTCATAATAATTTGTTTTTATTAGTTTAAAATATTAAGAATTAAGTTTCAAGTTTCATTAGCAAGTAACAGGGACCTTGTGACTTGTAACTTGTAACTTGCAACCCGTTTCATGCTTTTCATTCCTATAAACTGTTTTCTTTTTTTTGATAAAATATACTTTTTGCTCCTCCGTAAACTGCTCCTAATCCCAGAAGGATAAACAAACCTCCGCCAATTGGTGCGCCTCCGCCAACAGGCGTATTTCCGCTACCCGGTGCATTACCTCCGTTGGGATGAGGTGGGCTTTGTGCTGAAAGGGTGCCAATTACAAAAATGAAAATTGCTGCTGTGATGATTTTTTTTAATGTTTTCATGTTTTTAATTAATAATTATTTTTTCTGTTTCAATTTTATTTCCGTTTATCAATGAAACGACATACACCCCGCTTTTCAAATTTGTCGGGATGGCGACGGTGCCGGTGGATTGAATGTCTTTTTCCAAAACAATCCTGCCCGTGATGTCTGAAATTTTTACCTGCACGTTTTCCCGGCTTTCCATATTTTTGATATAAACAACATCATTGCAGGAATAAATATTGAAAACACTTTGTATATTATCTTCAATACCATAGTTGATTTCAGTGAAGTGAAGGTTAAACCTGTGTTCGTTTTCATCAGGATTATATCCAAATTCATATTGAGTATTTTCATATAGGCTCACAAAATCACCGGTCTTAATATCTTCAAGATAGATGTTGATATCTTCTATAAAATTAGCAATTGATGTAGCTGTTATTATATAGGTGCCGGATTGCCCTGTTTTAAATCCTATTGGGATTACAACTTCATGGTAATCTTCATGCAAAAAATTTATTGCATAATTATCTTCTTCAGTAATGCTGTATAATTGTGGAGCTTCTTTTATATTCCAAAATTTTGAAAGGTCATAGTAACCATCGAAACCGGCAGTACATTCAGGATGGAAGATAACTATGGTTTCATCTGTATAACCATTAATTTCTGCTTCTATCCTTACTTCAGGATAAATGGTCTCTTGTCCTTCTTTATAAAATACCTGGCTGTTGTGTACCCTTTCTGATGCAGGAATTGTGAGACTTGCACTTGCATTTAATGCACGTATCCAGAATCCTTGAGTTGAGGGGATAATTCCATTGGGCTTGCCATTGTATGAGGTTCCATTTGTATGCCATCCTCTGTATGTTCCGTTATCATACACTACTGCCCAGCCGCTTAAATTTGTTGTGCTCCAGTTTGTGTTCCAATCCAATGCACAAGGATACGGATTGCCTATCAGGTTCCAGCCTTTTCCTCCATGTGTTGCACTGCCTGTATAACTTATAGTCGTGCTTTTGTCTCCTGTGTTCAATGTACCTAAATAACTTACTGTTGTTGTTCCTGTATATCCGTTAGATGCCCAGGCTGCGTATCCCTGGGTTACATTCATCGGTAATGTTGTCGGATTTACAAGGTATGTCCATGTACTGTCAGGTTCATACCACTTTTTCAGGTATATATCATAATAAACATTTATAGTAGCATCTGATATGGGTGGTGATACCAAATGCCAGCGCTCTGATGTCAGATATTGCTCAACTGTGGCATTAACTCCTACGGTATTATGAATTAGGGAGCCGGTGCCTGATGATGTAGATTTAATGGTAAATGTGCCTGAATTGCTAAAATCTCCATTAACTGTTAAAGCTTTTCCGGCATTGATGGTAAGTGTGGCTCCGCTGTTAATTGTAAGGTTTTTACTAACGGCAGGCGTGCCTGGCGCCTCATTAATTACCG
>JAIOSH010000041.1 GCA_021107685.1 Bacteroidales bacterium
TGTTATGGTGAATATATATTTTTAGACCCTGGTCCCGATTATACATGTCTTTGGCAGGATGGTTCTACAAATCCAACTTATAATGCCGGTGAAACAGGAATATACTGGGTTGAAGTAACTGATGGTAACGGATGTTCAGCAAGGGATTCCATAAATTTAACATTTATTATACCTGACCCCGGATTAGGTAATGATACATCCATCTGCTTGGGAGATAGTATAACTTTTTATGCAAATACTGGTTTTGAAAGTTATTTATGGCAGGATGGTTCAACTAACATCTCATTTACTACTGATACATCAGGAACATTTTGGGTTGAGGTTGTTGATACAAATGGATGTATAGGAACTGATTATATTAATTTGTCGCTTATTCTAGCACCAACAGTAAATTTGGGGAATGACACCTCAATATGTATTGGAGATACAATAATTTTTAATGCAGGCTCAGGTAATACAGCTTATACTTTTCTATGGCAAGATGGTTCAACAGATTCACTTCTTACATGCTTTACAAGTGGTGATTATTGGGTAGAAGTAAGCAATATATGCGGAACAGATATTGATACGATAAATTTGATAATTTTACCATTACCTCAAATAGATTTGGGAAATGATACTACAATTTCTTATGGTGAAGTTATAGAATTAAATGCAGGTTATGGTTTTGAAAGTTATTTTTGGCAGGATGAATCTACAAATCAGTATTATTATGTTACAAAAGAAGGCAAATTCTGGGTAAAAATTTTTGACGGATATTGTTATGCAAGCGATACAATAATAATTGAGCCATTACAGTGTAATCTATTTGTACCTAATGTCTTTACACCTAACGGAGATAATAAGAATGATAATTTCTATGTTCAATATTCAGATGATATTATTAGTTTCAATATAATAATATTCAACCGATGGGGTGAGAAAGTATTTGTGAGTGATAATATTAATGAAAAATGGGATGGAAAATATAAAGAAAATAAATGCGCCGAAGGTGTTTATTATTGGGTAATTGAATATTATTGTACAGGTTTAAATAAAGAATTATCATTAAAAGGAAGTGTTACTTTGCTTCGCTAATTTTAAAATTAATATGAATTACTGGATGAAATAAGGGTCTTATATCCTCTGGACTTTCTTTTAAAACATTTAGTGTTTTCAAAGAATTTTATTAATTTTGTCATTCAGGGTATATACTTATGTATATAAGTCATTGGGGTGTGAAGTAGTAAAATGAAAGTTAAGAATATAAATAAACATCATAGCAGTTTGAAAATGCAGTGCGTTGAACGCCTAACACCTCATATACAAACTGTTAACGAAAATACAAATTTGAATATGAGAAAAAATTCAATTGAAATAGCATGTAATATTTGTGAGTCGATTGACTATGAGCTAATTAGCAGAAGAGGACAATTTGGGCTACCAGTGAATGTAGTGATATGTAAAAATTGTGGTCTAACTTATTTGAATCCAAGGTGGTCTAAGGAACGATATCAATTATTTTATAAACAAGAATATGACAGGTATTATCGACCTAATTTTCGAAAAATCAAACCAATAATTTCAAATAAAAAGAATATCATTTATGATAGATTAAATTTTTATGATAAGTTACCAGTAGCTCCCAGTAACATATTAGATATTGGAACGGGAGATGGTATAAATTTAGAGTATTTTATGGATGTTTATTCAAATGCTAACTTTTATGCGATAGAACCTTCAAGTCAAGGACAAAGATTGCTGGACAAAAAAGGAATAGTTTTACTGGCTGATGATGTTGATACTGATTGGGAACAAAATAACAACCTTAAATTTGATCTTATCATAATGAGACATGTCCTGGAACATTTCTTAGACCCCTTAGCAGTTTTAAAAAAAATTCAAAATTGTTTATCAGACGATGGTATTCTATATCTTGCAGTCCCAAATGCTCTCACGCCATTTAAGCCACTTCAAGGTTTTTGGTTTAGAGTAGTTCATACTTATTATTTTAACAAGTATTCTTTAAGGAATCTGATGGCTCTTAGCCGAATGAATTCAATAGTCATGAAAGAGGGAGATGACTATAATCCAACAGAAATATTTCTAATCGCAAAATTAGCAAAGAATGAATTAAAACCCGAATGGAATAATGATATCTATAGATTGCAGCGTGATTTTTTTGTTGAACAAATGAAAAATGAAAATTATCCAATTATTTATTTAAAAAGCATGATCAACTTATATTTACCGTGGTTAGTCAAATTGAAAAAGCAAATTTTAGGATGAATGTACTTTCGCTAATAAAAAAAACAAACGCCATTCCCACCTACGCTAATGCTACTGTCGGTCAGGGAAAACGGCGTTTATTCAAATTGATATAAAGAGAATTAATAAATATGAATCTTTTTTTATAATAACTTTTTATTTTTACAGTTGAAAATTTAATTAATATTATGCTTAACAAAAAAAGAAAAAAAACAAAGAAGGTTAGATATAGAATAATTTCTTTTAAGCTTTCCCAAAAACAAAAAAAATCATTGGATAATTATTGTAAAGCACGAAAAACAACTCCTACAAAATTAATTAAACGATCTATAAAAAATTTTATTGAAAAATTTGACAAAGAGGTTCCGCAAGAATATTATATTACTGAAAAACAATTGGACCTTTTTGATGAAGAAAAAAACAAGCTAAAAAAAGTTGAATATTCTAATAATTAATTTAAAAAGCAAACACCTGCAATGTTTTAACAGGTGTTTGTTTTAACAGTAAAATTTATCACAAATTTTATTTTGGTATTTGAGATTTAAAACCATCTTCAGGCATATTGTCGGGAATTTGTGTACCTGAACCGCTATTAGGCAACCAAACTTCGATTTTATCAGAATTATTAACCTGTGAATTAAGATTAAAGTCGCCAGTAAAGTATCCTGAATTGCCTGATTGTATAACCCAAACATCAACTTTATCGGAATTAGTTATTTGACCATCAGGATTACCATCACCACCAACCATTCCCCAAACACCCGTACCTATTTCTTTGTGTCCGAGACTTCCACCATACACCTGGTTTTCTCCGGTTGAAAAATTATAATTAAAAATATCCCCTGATTCTGATAAAGCAAATGCGGACATTACTCCGAGATGATTTCTGTGATATATTACAGCAAATAGGTTTTCAGTAATTTTAACATTAAATACAAGAGGACTGCTGCCATCAAGTTCGACAACAGCTCCATTGCTTAATAATAAAGCAACTTGTTTAGCTATCATTGTTGAACTTATTGCTGTAGAGGCATCACCTGATGTTTCTCTAAGTTCTATTAATACCCAGTCAACCACATTAGCAGGAATAGAAGCCAGGTTTGCATCACCCTGATAATTCCAGGGAGCTGCATTATAAGGTTGAGATAATGGAAAATCAGGTGTATTAATTAAATAAGTATTCATATCTGATCCATTGTATGGACCTTCTACAAATACTGTAAGATCAACAGTAATTGTATATAAAAACGGGGGAAAGTCAATAAAATCAATCCATACACAATCATCCCCAGAGCTTACTGAACCGTCTTTTGTATAAGCCCATTTAAAAGTGTGAATACCTGCGGAAACAGGATAGGATACCTGTTCCCAAGTTACTTCACCCGACCATCTTTCTATCTGCTCATCATCTATATAAAACCTTAGCCAGTCGTAATTACTTTCAGAAGAAACTTTCCTGTAAAAAGAAATTATATCATCTTTAAGTACATTCATTGTAAAGAAAAGTTCGGAAGTTTCATAATTGGTTATATCGCCTGACATAGCACAATACACACCTTCATAAGGATTAACGTCAGTAATTGTCCAGTTAGCATCGCCTCCCATTGTCCATTCAAATTGAGTAAAATCTCCTGTTTCGAAATCTTCATCAATAGAAATATCACCAATAAATTCATAAAAAGTTTTTTGGGCAGTAACAGATTGAGCAGTAATATCAAATATTAAGTCAATAATAGTTCCTATAGGAACAGAAGCACTTACACTAATATTAAAAACAGCATCAACAGTTTGCATTGGAAGTATATCACCCAAGTTTGCAGAAGCTGAATTTATGGTAATAAAACAACTAACTGAACTAATTTGAGCATTAGCATTCTCTGCTGTACTTAATCCTGTATTAATTGATGAAATAATAATATCAGCAGTTTCACCAGGGTCGAGAAAACCATTGCCATTACCGCCTCCTGTATCATCAATCACTAAATTACCAACAGAAAGAATAGCTGAGGTATTAATAGGTGGAAATTTAATATAGTCTATCCATACACAATCACTGCCTGAATTTACTGAATAATCTTTATCATAAACCCATTTAAAAGTATGATCGCCTGCTGTAACAGGAAAAGTTACCAAAGACCATGGTTCTTCTCCGCACCATGATGCAATTTCATTATCATCAATATAAAAAATCAGATAATCATAATTATTTTCAGAGGATATTTTTTTATAGAAAGAAATGCTATCATCAACAACTATAGTGAATGAAACACAAAGTTCTGATATTTGGTTATGTGTTATCATACCTGATTTGGCACAATAAACACCTTCATAGGGTGCTGTATCATCTATTGTCCAAGGTGCATCTCCGCTTGCGGTCCAGTTAAATTGACCAAAACCACCTGTTTCAAAATCTTCTACAATAATTCCGACTGTTTCAATAAAGGTTTTTTGTGCATTATAAGTACCGGCAGTAACATCATAATTAATATCAACATTTGTACCGATTGGTGCATCAGGATGAACGGTAATATTAAATACAGCATTTTCAGTATTGCCATAAGTCAGAGTCCCAATATCACAAGTCGCATTATTAATAGTAATATAACTACATACTGATGAAATGTTTCCTAAAGCATTAAGAGCATCACTATTACCTATGTTAGAAGTTGGAACAATCAAATCTACTGTTTCATCAGGATCTAACCTTCCATTTCCATTTCCTCCGGTAGCATCATCAATAATTAAATTGCCTATAGATAAGATAGGTGCATAAAGTGTTATATTAAAGTTAGAATTCCAAACTTCTGTACCATCTGTTATTTCTATATGAAAGATTACATTATGCTGATCAGGAACAAAGTCGGCTATGGTTACGGCATAAGCACCATTTTGTGTTGAAGTAGCACCACTTGGAATATCTGGCCATAATTGAGAATTATCAGTAATAGTAACATAAGTATCGGTTGTTGAAAGAATAGCAGAAACATTTGTTGCAGTTGAACTTCCTACATTTTCAAGAGTAATATCAAAAAAGATATTTTCTCCATAATCAGCCAGACCATTGTTATTTCCAGAATTATCATCTATCTGATATGAATTAAACAACATATAAGGTCCTTGTGGGGATGTAACAACAACAGTTCCGATAAATGGCTGTCCGTTTTGTCTTGTAACTATAACATCAGCAGTTCCGGGTACAGTAATAGGTATAAGTGAAACATCAGCAATACCTGTTATATCTGCAATAGCTGCTCCATGTAATACACCGTCTTTGGAAATAGCAACATAAGCATAGGGTTCGGTTGTAACAGTAAATGATGTTGAAGAAAGAGGCATAAGTGCATCATAATTAGCGAATGTTACTGGTGGTTCTGAAAAATATATCATTAAAGAGGGGTCTCCCATTAAATGATATATTTCCCAGTAATATGTTTCTCTGCTTGAGCCTGATTGTGTAACTGCTAAATTGCCTGCACTCGGCATTTGTCCTTGTGTAACATACCATTCATCCAATATTTCACCATGATCGTGAAATGTCCGGTCATAGGCTCCTAAATTAGCCGGATTATAAACAGGATTAGCTGATATAGACTCAAAACCAACACCCCACCAGAAATCTTCATCCCAGTATGTGCTATTTGAACCTCCAATATAACCTAATGCACCTTTATTAGCAGCACGTAAAACTTCCTCACCAAAACATGTAGTCTGAAATTCTAATGATGAACAGCAGTTTCCTATCATTAGAGGATATTTATGGTCGTTTTGTAATTGTGATATATGGCTTATTGTAAAGTTGGGATTTGACCATCCCGAAGGACCGCAATGTGCTGTATAGTTTGCAAAAGAAACTCCGTCACTTACATTTTGTCTTATTAGTTGTGAATAATTTCCACCGGAAGGTTCCGGTTGTAAATATGTATGTGAAAAGATGCCATGTGCTGCATTGAAATAATTAGTAGTACCATAATTAATTTGACCGTTTCCCCATGTCGTGGCATGGCTTGCATCAGCTCCGGCAACCATTACAACTTCATTAAGGAAAGTTGGATCCGGCATTAAATACTGCTCATATTCTAATGTTTTATCAATCTGTGGTTGCAATTCACTAAGGTTATTTGCAGAAAATCTTCCATAATAACATTCCGGATAAATATCACCGGTATATTCGCAATAATATAAGTCAGTTACATGAGAACCTGCAGTCCCGTTAAACGATGCAATCTGTGCTACATCACCGACAAATAATACAAAACTTTGTGGATTGTAACCGGCAGGAGGATTATTGTACAGGTTTTGCAAATATGATTTTATTGAACTTGTTGTATTTCCAACAGAAGGATCATCAGTATATGCTTCGATAATATAAAATCCTTTTTTAATTTTCCATTCAATAAAAGGCTGTAATGCTGTTTCAAACATACGATCTGAGACAATAATATAAGTTACAGGTTCATCCATTATCAACTCATCACTATTAAATGGTTTGTAATTTAATAATTGACTGTAAATATTCTCAAAATACGGAGAAAAATAATTTTTCTTTAATTCCATTGTTTTAAAAACATCTGCCCCTTTATATGTAATTTCAACTTCAATATCATCATAAATTCTAAGCTTATTAAGCACTGGATTATATTGTATTGGAGATATTTCAAGACGGGCTATTCTGACACCTCTCATAATACCAAGAGGTTTTACATTTACAAGGTCAGTATATAAATATTCATTTTTTTCATAAGTTGACATATTAAAAATAAATTCCAGTTCTTCAGGATTATCAATGTTTTTTGAAACAGGTGGTTGAGCCGGAATTATCAGGTAATTTATTTTAAAATTCTTTAAATCGTATTCTTTATAACTTTTTTTAATTATTCTAATATCAAATTCGCAGTTAAAAGGAAGCTCAATAATCCGTTTTAATACAGGAAGTTTGGGGTCACCTTCTATTGTGCCGTAACCATAATCATTAACTGTTATCTGCGTAAAAATACCTTCCTTTGTTTTAACATCTATGAAACTAAGGTCATTTAATGAATTAATAAGTTGTAGTTTGTAGTATGAATTATTTGTTATACTTAATGATGTTTCTCCTTCTTTACTTAATTTTATATTACTTGCCAAA
>JAIOSH010000603.1 GCA_021107685.1 Bacteroidales bacterium
TCCTTGCTTATCCCAGCTATCAGGATAAGAAATAACCTGTGTTATACCTGTCTGACTAATAAATAAAACTAAAAGTAAAAAAGGTAAAAGTAAATGTGATTTTTTCATAACTTCGTTGTTTTTTATATTAAACATGATTTAGTTGCATTTTGGAAATAAAAAAAATCTTACTGATAAAAAAAACAAATATATAACTTTATTTTTATACAAATAAAAAAATCTGAAAAAAAAAATTTCGGTAAAGTTCAACTAATCAGTTTATCTAATAAAAACTTTTTTGGCAACAAACTGTTTGTAGTTAAATATTTTGACTACTAAAATTTTATTGTTTACTTTTGTTCATGTTATTTGTAATTTGTTAGTTCCGGGGGCTAATGTAATACTACTCCCTGAACTTTTCTAAATACAAACATAGGAGCTAAATCAATTGATAATTGAAACCGCTTCGCTGGATATAGACAACATCCGATTTAAACAACATAGCCTGTCCCGATTTTCGGGATTGGTTAGTTCTGCGAATTAAGAGCCTAATAGTTACCAAAATAAAATTAAGATGAAAAAATTAAATTATTTATTTACCGTACTTATTATTATAACTTTTTACTTAAATATTAAAGCCGATGAAGGTATGTGGATACCTTTATTGCTCGAACAATTGAATGAAGCAGAAATGCAAAGTATGGGAATGAAACTGTCAGCCGAAGATATTTATAGTATAAATCATTCAAGCCTTAAAGATGCAATTGTAATATTTGGTAATGGTTGTACTGCAGAAATTATTTCAGATGAAGGATTGCTTTTAACTAATCATCATTGTGGGTATGGTTTGATTCAAAAGCACAGTTCCCTTGAACATAATTATCTTACTGATGGTTTTTGGGCAATGAACCGTTCCGAAGAATTGCAAAATCCCGGACTTACTGCCACACTTCTTATCCGTATGAAAGATGTAAGCGAAGAAGTCCTTGATGGTATTAATGATAATATGACAGAAGCTGTAAGAGATTCGATAATTAATAAACATATTATAGAAATTAAAGAAGAAGCCATTGATACAACACATTACAAGGCTTATGTCAAACCATTTTATTATGGCAACAAATATTATCTCTTTGTTACCGAAGTATTTAAGGATATACGACTTGTAGGTGCACCGCCATCAAATATAGGAAAATTCGGCGGTGATACTGACAATTGGATGTGGCCCAGGCACACAGGCGATTTTTCTGTTTTCAGAATATATGCTGATAAAGACAATAATCCGGCAAAATATTCGGAAGATAATATTCCTTACAAACCGAAAAAACACATACCAATTTCTCTTAAAGGTGTTGATAAAGGAGATTTTACTTTTGTTTTCGGTTATCCGGCACGAACACAGGAATACATACCATCCTATGGTGTTGAAATGGTTACCGAAATAATTAACCCTATCAAGATCAATCTGCGTGAAAAAAGACTTAATATAATTGAAGCTGCAATGAATGAAAGTAAGCTTGTTCGTATTCAATATTCAGCAAAATCGGCAAGTATAGCAAACGGCTGGAAAAAATGGATTGGCGAAAATAAAGGAATAAAAAGAATAAATACAATCATAAAAAAACATCAGCTTGAAACCGAATTTACTAATTGGGCAAATTCATCTGAAACAAAAAATAAAAAATATTGTAATCTCATAGATTCATTTAAAATTGTTTATACCGAATTAATCCCTTTAAATATTTCATTAACTTATTTATTAGAAAGCGGTCTTAGTATTGAAATAATCAGATATGCAAGAAATTTTATTAATCTAATTAATATCAGTAAAAATAAATCCACAGAAAAAGAAGAAATTGATAAAGCTGTTGAACAACTTAAAATAATTACAAAATCCTATTTTAAAAATTACTATCAGCCGATTGATAAAAAAACTTTTATAACATTACTCAATATCTACAATAACAATATTAATAAAGATGATCTTCCTGAAATTATTAAATCAATTGATAAAAAATATAATGGAGATTTCTCTGTTTATGCTGACTATGTTTTTAAAAAATCATTTATGACATCTGAAGAAAAAATGGATAATTTTCTAAACAATTATACTAAGTCTAAATATAAAAAAATTGAAAAAGACCCTGCATATAAATTAGCTTCAGGCATTATAAATCATTATATTCAGAATATTATGCCTTATACTTCAGTGTTAAATAACAAACTTGATAGTCTTCAAAGAATTTATATGAAAGGTTTAATGGAAATGCAGCCGGAAAAAAGATTTTATCCTGATGCAAATTTCACCCTTCGCATTGCCTATGGAAATGTTGATGATTATTACCCTCGTAATGCCGTACATTATGATTATTATACTACATTGGACGGTATTTTACAAAAGGAAGACCCTGATATTTACGATTATGTAGTTGAAGATAAACTTAAGCAATTATACAATAATAATGATTATGGGAGGTATGCCGATAAAGATGGCAAAATGCATGTTTGTTTCACAGCTACAAATCATACAACAGGTGGCAATTCAGGAAGCCCCGTTTTAAATGCAGAAGGTCAATTAATTGGTATTAATTTCGACAGGAACTGGGAAGGAACTATGAGCGACATAATATACGACCCTGAGCAATGCAGGAATATTACCCTTGATATTCGTTATTGCCTTTTTATTATTGATAAGTTTGCAGGTGCAAAACATCTTATAGATGAAATGACAATAATTGAATAATTTCTGATTATAACACTTTGCTATGATTTAACAAAAATAATTATGAATTTTATTATCAGTTTTTTTTTGTGTTTCTTTGAGTCTTGGTGTCTTTGTGGCAGGAGTTTTTTGCCAGAAAGACTCAAAGACACCAAGATTCACTAAGTTGTAGATAATTAGCAGCTTAATACTTTAACACAGCAAAACGTAACAATAAAATCCTGTTTGGTTCTGCCTGCCCTGTAACTAAGTTGTACAGAGGCTCGTCCAGGTTATATTAAAAGACCAACATATTAACCCGCCATTTTTTATTATCAATTTCATATTTCTTTTTTATCAACAACTTTGATATTATTCCGGCAATTATCAGGCTGCCGCTTATGATAATTGTGCTTTTATCAACAATGGGATATTCATTATTAATTGTCCGGTTAATTGAAACAATTATAAAATATGGGATTCCTGCTTTAAGAAATAACTCATAAAGCTTGGTAAACCCATATCGTTTCCTGTAAACAGCGCTTATGTCTTTAATGTTTACTTTATAAAAATTGTTGATTATAAGAACAAAATCTTCAATATTGCTGATCTTACCTTGTATCAGGGAGTCCTTTTTCAATTCAATAATTATCTCATCTCCGACATAATATTTATAATTTTTAATTTTCCCAGGTTTTTCCAATAAAAAAATATTTTGGCTGGAAACATTACTTATACCGAGAAAATAAAATAATGATATTAAGAATATTTTCAATACATAAGCCATTTCATTTTATATTTTGAAAGTCAAAGATAAATTAAATATTATTATCTTAATTCTAAAATTAGTATTTTTTTGGCAGAAAAAGTTGCGGGTTCTTCTTATGATGAAAATATATCTCAATTAAATATCTTAAAAAATTGTTAAAATAATAATTTTTTATAATGAAATTCACGAATTATTCAGGCCGAAAAAACCGTAACATAATTAATTGAATTTCGTAACAATTATTAAACTAAAAATAACTTTATTATGAAAAACAATCACATTATTTTCAATTCCTTACAAAATATTATAAATAAAAAGCATTGGATGAAAAAAATTTTAAGCCTTATTTTACTTTTAATTTTTGTTCCTGCAATACTTAACGGACAAAAAAATAATATTAA
>JAIOSH010000311.1 GCA_021107685.1 Bacteroidales bacterium
ATTAAAAAGCCACGTTATATTCGCAGCCTTAAATCTATTGAGCGGAAAACGGGATTCGAACCCGCGACCCTCAGCTTGGGAAGCTGATGCTCTACCAACTGAGCTACTTCCGCATTTTTTTATTTTATAAAAATATGGTTCAAAAATAAAACTTTCTGAGCAATAATCAATATATAACTTATAAAAAAATACATTCGGCAGAATGTCTCACATGAAAAAAACGGTCTTGCCCTAAAATAGGTTGACAGATTGAGATGTTAATAAGTCAATTTTTTTCCAAAATGTTTTTCAAATTCATTCCTTCTTCATCCATATGTTTTTTTGCAACATCCATTATTTCTTCAGAATCAATCTCTGAACCGACTTCAAGGGGGTTCCCTTTTGTCCAATGAAAATAGTTATGGTCTTTTGGATGCCAGTTCTTATAATTATCTTCTATATTATAAAAAAAATTCCATATTTTTTCAGGAGTTGCTTTTATTTTTATTGAAGATTTGATTATGTATTGTTTAAATAATCCCATATTATTTTTATTTTATCTGTTACCTTTGTTTTCAGTTTTGCTTTTCCCTACTTTTAAGAAAGCTCGAATTTCAATTCATTTCTTACCATAGTGCCTTTTTTCCTTCAATCTTTACAATGCACGCTGCGGTAAGGTGTAGTAATTAGTAAATCTCCTTACTAATATCAATTACTTCAATATTCTTTATGGTTGGATATCCTTGGTCTGGAGCATTATTTTCCTCTGGTGCCCGAATAACTCTTAAATTTATATCATATAATAAAAGAGCCTCTTCTCCAGGATTTACTAATCTAAGCATAGATTTATATGCAGGATGTGTTATTGTGATGATTTTTTGTTTGTTGTTTTCCATTAATGTGTCACTAACACAGTAAAAAGGAGGTAGGGAATTTGTGATTTCATTTTTAAAATTATGTCGAACCGAACCAAAAACTGAAGTGTTCCCATATTCATTATCATCCCATGTAAATTTTTTTATTTCTCCATGACAACAAACATTAGTTAAACATACAAACAATGGATGTCTTACTGTAATTGCCGAAGCTTCTCTCATAAACTCTTGAGATTTAGGATTAAAGCTAATATTTATAAGCATATCAAGAAGTCCTTTATTTGATAATTCTCTCACTTTATAATTCGCATCATCTGATATTAAGTCAACACAAACTAGTGTTAAGAAATCTCCATATTTTGTATTAAATAAATGCAAAGTGTCTGAAAAAGACATTCCATTACCTCCTTTGGTTGATGATTCGAATATTGATGGTCTTAATTTGTAAGTGAAGACAGAGCCTGTAGGAAGTACCGTTACATTTTTACATATGCCCTCATCATCATAAAATGTACCGGCTATTATTATCATATCATTATCAAATGCGAATTTCTCTATGTATTTGACGAGTTTTTTACGTTTATTCTTTTTTAAAGAGATTGAAAGCTCCGGGAAAATTACCACATTTATTCCTTTATTCTTAGCTATATCCAAGCATTTTTTAATTTTATTAATTTGCAAATCCTGGTCATAAATTTGAGGCAATCCAAAAGGGGTATTATCAATAGTATAATCAAACTTTAATTGAAACTGTCCATATTTTGCAAACCATTCCTTATTCTCTGATTGGTACTCTATTGAAGTAATGTAGGGGATACTTAAATTTGTTTGAGCTATTGATATAATTCCTAAAATTAAACCAATCCCAATAAAAATTAATTTTCTCATCATACTATTTTTCTATTAATGCTTTGTTATAATTACGCCCAACGTTTTGTAGCTATGGCAAGTGGTGGCTTGTTACTCAAATTTAAATTGAATTGTCCTTTATTTCATGTTTCCAATTATTTGTCTTGATTACCCTAATGCGGCTATTTACTATTAGGTGCTGTTAGCGAGTCGTTTTATTTTTTAATAAAATTTATGAAGTCTATACCAAATTGAGTAATCCTAATAAAAGGTAATTTAATCGTTTCATTCTCATCTAATTTCAAAAAAGAACTCTCGTAAACTTGATTTTCAAGATCTAGTAAATGATCACTTAGCATTATCAATCCTTTAGATTCAAGATCTTTTAACATATATCTAAATGCAGTTATTTCTATATTATCTATTTGGGAAATAGTATTCACAATGGGTCCTTTTGTTAGAATATAAAAAAGCTTCTGAATTGAATTTACACTTATTATTCTTTCTTGAAAGTCATTTATAAACTTCAGAATAGTTAGATGTGATAAAGATAATTCATCAATAAAATTAATAAATTGTTGATTTATATCATACCTATCCTTAAATCTTAAAGAATTAAAAAGACCATTTTTCAGTATATTTTTCTTTTCACTTTGATACGTTTTATATGCAATAATTGAAGAACTTATTAATAAGGACTGAAAATCTTCATTTTCCAGTATTTCTGCAACTCTACTCTCGTCCTTGTTATTTATTGAATTTAGTTCTTCAACAACCATTTTCATCCATTCATTTCTTCTCTTTTCAATAGGTGGAGTAACTATAGCTCCAAAGATTTCAGATATACTGCCGCCTACAAATGGAATGACACTCAATAAAGCTTTACCTCCTTCATATGCTCTATCAAGTTTTGACTTTTTGGGTAAATTCATTTTTCTGTTTTAATGCTCGCTACTTGTTTATAAATACACCTGATTTTTTTGACAAATATATTGCTAATCTGTTTATTTTCAAAATTAAAATTCGGAATTAGAAATAGTTACTACAATGTTTCGCTGACTTCGGGGACCATCAAACTCACAGACAAAAATATTCTGCCATGTTGATAAGCCCATTTTCCCATTTATAATAGGAATAGTCTCACCCGGACCTACAATGCCGGCTTTTAAATGTGCATCTCCATTTCCATCCTGAATATCATGCTTCCACACACCATGAGGAATAAGCTTTCTTAAAAGATCTATTACATCATTCTGAACCGAATAATCCCAGTTTTCCTGTATCATTATTGCCGCAGTTGCTCCCTGTATATAAACATTAACAAAACCCGAATTAATTTTGCTGTCAGCAACAATTCTACCAACCTCATCAGTTATATCGTATAATCCTTCATGTTTATCAGTATGGATTTGAATAATTTTTTGCATAATCAAAGTTTAAACCATTCAACAACTCTTATAGTCTTATCTTCCGGTTCATTTTTATGCCTGAACTCATTTATTTGTTTGTTATAAATATAATCTTTTTCCCAGTCTTTATAATTTTCAGCAATTTGCTTAATAGCATCAACAATATAATAAACTTCATTGTCAGTCATTGTGGGATGTAAAGATAATCTTATCCATCCAGGTTTTTGAGATAGATCACCTGAAGTAATCCTGTCGGTAATTTCCTTTGATTTTTCATAGCTTACATCCAATAAAAAATGTCCGTAAGTACCAGCACAAGCACAACCTCCCCTGACTTGTATTCCAAACCTGTCATTTAAAATTTTTACAGCAAGATTATAATGAATTTTTTCAATATAAAAAGAAAAAATACCTAATCTATCTTTAACATTATCAGCCAGGTTATGAAGCAGGGGGATTTTATTAAATTCATTAAAAACAATTTTTACAAGTTTTTCTTCTCTTTTAAGAATATTCTCAACACCCATTTGATTTTTCAATTCAATACATAATGCTGTTCTAATAGCTTGCAGGAAGCCCGGTGTTCCGCCATCTTCACGTGCTTCAATATCATCAATATATTTATATTCGCCCCATGGATTTGTCCAGTCAACAGTGCCACCACCAGGATGGTCAGGGGTATGATGTTTATATAAAGCTGAATCAAAAATCAAAACACCTGAACTGCCAGGTCCACCTAAAAATTTATGCGGTGAAAAAAATATGGCATCTAACTTTTCCATTGGGTCATCAGGGTGCATATCAATATTAACATAGGGTGCAGAAGCAGCATAATCAATAAAGCACAAACCACCATGCTCGTGCATTTTTTTAGCCAATTGATGAACAGGAAGCTTTATTCCTGTTACATTTGAACATGCAGTAAATGAACCTATTTTAAACTTTCTATCCTTATATTTTTTAAGTTGTTCATGTAATTCATTTAAATCAATTAATAAATCCTTACCGGGTTTTAAAGGAACAACATCTGCATTAGTTTCATACCATGAAGTATGATTGGAATGATGTTCCATGTGTGTAATAAAAACAACGGGACGTTCTGATTTTTTCAGGCAAGTGTTACCGCTAAGCTCACCACATAATTTCAATCCAATTATTCTCTGAAATTTATTTATAACCCCAGTCATGCCAAATCCTGCGGTAATAATTACATCCTGCTTATTTGCATTAACATGTTCTTTAATTTTCTTATGAGCCAAATGATATGCTTTAGTCATTAAAGTACCTGTTTCGGAAGTTTCGGTATGAGTATTAGCAACAAAAGGTCCAAATGTTTCAGTGATTTTTTTCTCAATAGGTGCATACAATCTGCCACTTGCAATCCAGTCTGCATAAATAATTTTTTGTTTACCATAAGGACTTTCAAAAACTTGCTCAATACCAATTATATTATTTTTGAACTTATCAAAGTATTTTTCCATAAAATTTAATTTAAACTAATTTTATGCAAATTTCCTAAATTATTTTAAAAATATAACAATCAAAAAAAAATATTTGGAAATAATTAATAAGAACGTAATTTTGTGCTTATATAATAACAATATTAATATGTTTGAAAATTCATATATTTTAATTGCAATTATCAGTATTCTGATAATCCTGTCATACATATACAGTGCTATTTCATTAAAGACAAAGATACCTTCCGTACTGTTATTAATTATTACAGGAATTGTTGCAAGGTTTGGACTGTCTTATTTTGGTTATGAATTACCTAAAACAACAACCATACTTGAAATATTCGGTATTATTGGTTTAATATTGATTGTTCTTGAAGGCACTTTAGAATTAAAATTAGCAAAAGATAAATTAAAGCTTATTGGAAAATCTTTTTTCTCTGCCTTGGTAATACTTGTTGTTACAGCTCTTTTAATAGCATCAGGTATTAAATTAATATATAATGATTTTACTTTCAGGGTTTGTTTTGTTAATGCAATACCAATGGCTGTTATAAGCAGTGCAATTGCTATACCGAGTGTAGGTCATTTTTTGGAAAGTAAAAAAGAGTTTATTATTTATGAATCTATATTTTCTGACATACTTGGAATATTACTTTTTAATATTGTTGTGGAGAACAGTTCAATCAGCTTTTCATCTGCCTCATGGATATTTGTAGATTTTTTTATTGTTATTGCAGTATCAGTTGCCTTTACTGCATTTTTAATTTTATTTATTGATAAAGCCAAAACAAATATCAAATTTTTTCTGTTAATTTCAATTTTAATTCTTCTTTATGGATTTGGCAAAATGGTTCATCTGTCCTCTTTGCTACTAATATTAATATTCGGGCTTTTAATAAATAATATTGATATAATCGGGAAAGAAAGAATAAAAAAATATGTTGATTATGAAAATATTAATATAAGTATCAATCAGTTTAAAGTAATAATTAATGAATCAGCATTTTTAATCAGGACTTTTTTCTTTTTTATTTTTGGTTTCTCTTTACATTTAGCAATTTTACTCAACTTTAAAATTATTATAACAGGTATAATAATTGTCTTGATTCTTTATGGTGTCAGGTATTTATATCTTAAATATTTTACAAGAAGAAATTTATTCCCCGAATTATATGTTGCTCCAAGAGGTTTAATCACAATATTATTATTTTATAGTATTCCGGAAGAATTTAGTATTGGTATCATTAGTGAAGGTGTATTATTTTTTGTAATACTCGTTACAAGTCTTATTATGATGATGGGACTCGTAAAAAAGAAATATAAGATACCAGAGATGGAAATATATGTTGGTAATGAAAAGATTAAATAACTAATTACTAATTTTCAGTTGCACTTGTTCAATATATGTTTCTGTTGCTTTAATAATATTAAAAACAAATCGGTCAATAATGATTTCATCGTTATTTTTGGGAATACTTTCGTGAGTATTAATAATTAAACCGCCAAGTGTCTCATAATCGTCTGATTCGGGTAAATTGAGCTTATATTTTTCGTTCAGGTAATCTATTTCCAGCCGGGCAGAAAAAATATACTCCTGTTCATTTATTTGCTTTTCAATTAGTTCAACAGTATCAAACTCATCATTGATTTCACCAAAAATTTCTTCGATAATATCTTCAATAGTTATTATTCCCGATGTTCCTCCAAATTCATCTACAACAACAGCTATACTTTTATGTTCATTTATCAGCATACTTAAAACATTATTGGCAAGCATTGTTTCGGGTACAATACTAATAGATCTAGTTATTGATTTAATATCTTCAGGATTTTTAAACATATCGGAGGAATGAATATATCCTATAATATTATCAATTGTATCGCTGTAAATAAGAATTTTAGAATGACCTGTTTCAATTAATAGTTGTTTTAATTTTTCAATAGTATCATTTTCTTCCAGGGCAGCAATTTCGGTTCTTGGGATCATACATTCCCTTAATTTTATATTGCGAAAATCAATAGCATTCTGAAACATTTGTATTTCTTGTTTCACTTCATTTACTTTATAGTCAACAGAATGAAATTCTTTTACGTAATTATCAAGATCGACATGACTGAAATCAAATTTTTCCTTTGTAAATTTAATTCTAAATATTTTTTTTAATAAAAATTCAGAAAACCCAATAAACACATATATAATTGGGTAAAATAATAAATAAAAAAGTTTAACAGGTATTGCAAAAAAATTCAAAATACTATTCGGATTAATTCTGAAAATAACCTTTGGAATAAATTCTGCTGCAATAAGTATTAATAAAGTAGAAAGTATTGTCTGACTTATAAGTATAATAAATTCTGTTGTTAATTTATCAGGAAGTGTATTTATTATAACAGGTTCAAGGATTTTCGCCATTGCAATACCATAGATAACTAATGCAATATTATTACCTAAAAGTAATGCACCAATAATTTTAGTAGGAAATTTATAAAAATCCGATAATATTTTTGCAGAGAACAAGCCTTTGTTTCTGTCTAATTCAATTTTCAATTTATTGGAACTTACAAAAGCTATTTCCATTCCTGAAAAAAAGGCAGATAATAGTAAAGTAATAATAATTGTTATCCAACTGTCCATGCAATAAATTATTCGTAACTAATCAGTTTATTAATCAATTTCTTTTCTCTAATTTTGAGGATAGATATTAAAAATGGTATAAGGGGAATAAGTGCAATACCATTAAGTTAAGCAAAATGAATAATGAATAACGATTAACGAATGATGATTTTAGAAGTTTAACTTTAAAATTATGAAATACTTCACAAATCTAAAATCGTTAATCGGTATTCGATATTCCAATCAATAATTTTTAACTTAATAGCATTGGGAATAAGGGTATAAGGGTAGTCAGTTTTTGCAAATTCAAAATATCAAATAATCAAAGTGTAAATTACAAAGTAAAAATAATAAAATGTTTGAACCCTAACTTTTTACTTATATTATTTATCATTTGATATTTTGACTTTATTCCCCCTATTTCCCTTATTTCCTTTATTTCCCATATACCCCAATTCAATAATAATATTTGTTAAGATGTTTTCATTGTTAATTTAATACTGATTTGTTACAATTATTCTTCATCTTGTTTAATTTTAAATTCACCTGTTGGATTTTTAATTGTGTAACTATCGAATTTTTCATCCGATTCAAGTCCTTCGCCATAAAGGGTTTCGTCTTCTGTTGTTATTTTCACAAAGACATCTGAATAAATTATTCCTTTTTTTTGGTCCCATATAAGATGCTCTGTATTTAATCTTTCATTTTTTTCATTATTAATAACAACAACATCATTCTTTGCTTCCAGGATTTTCCTGTTTTCATAGCTTATTCCATAATTAGCAGTTAATTGTGACTTAACACTCATTATAGAATCATAGAAAACAATTTTAAGACCATCAGGAAATTCCCAGTAAGGTTCTTTTTTCAAATACCTGTTCATAAGCGGACTTTCTAAAATTGCCTGCACTTTTCCCGAATCGCTATATATTAGCTCAATATGCTTTGCCGATTCAACAGGTAAGGAATCAATTGTAGTCAGTAAATTAATTGTTTGTATATCATTTTCACATGCAAAAAGCAATAATAAGAAAAGATATTTTGATATATTTTTCAGAGATAAGTATTTATTTTGCTGCTCTAACCTTAGTTTTTTCATTTATCCAACATTCTACGGTATATGTATCACCTTCCTTGAGGTCGTAAAAGAAAATTGTTTCTGTAACAGGAAAATGTTTAGAGTAAGAAGCAATCCTGCTGTTAGCTGTACTTGCAACTGATGGGTCAACAATTTTAGCTTTAATGTATTTATCAACAGCAACCCAATATGCTACTTTTTTGGTTAAATCATTATTACCGCAATTTTTAGCACTTGCTGCATACATATCTCCTATTAAAATATATGCATTGCCATCATCAGGTCTTAATTTTATTGTTTTAA
>JAIOSH010000150.1 GCA_021107685.1 Bacteroidales bacterium
TAAAAAGTTCAATCTGATAAAAAGTATTTTTCCCTGTTTCAAGGAAAATACTGTCAACGAATGGGTAATAACCAATAGAACTTACTTTGATTTCATATTTTCCGCTATATAGTGCTTGCCAGAAAACGCCAATTTCTTCGTTATGCTCGTGCAGAAAACCAGTCACTTACAACAGTAAACTCTTGATTTTCTGCACTTCGCATTCCGATAATTATCGGAACGAACTTGACGTTTTCTGACTAAGCACTCCAAAATATTGAGTTTTCGTGCAAACACTACATATATGATCTAACTGAAACATCCCTGAATATTCTGAATTAGTTCTATAATCTTCAAGGAAAAAGGAAATCTGTTAATTGAATCGAAACATATCGTAATTTTTCTCGTGTTTCATGGTCAATAACAATTCCTGAGCAGGTAGATCTAAAATATGTTGGAATATCAGAATTACTTATTTGAATTATTTCACCTTTATATCCTCTAAAGTCATTGTTTTTAGTAACTATCTTATTTACATTACAAGACAAAAGGAAAAGTAAAGCAAGTAATATTGATTTTATTGAATCTCAATTCCAGCCATCTTTCAGCATTTGAAGCCCCTCTACACTTTCAAGAATTATTGTTCTGGGGATACCAAAACGATTATCAATGACTGAAGCTAACTGGTCAATAGAGTCTAAAGAATGCTTTTTTGATACAAGTCCATAAGATTCAATAATTGTCATATTGTGAATTATTATAAAATCGTCAGAATCAAATCAAGTGAGTAATAATGCGTTCATAAATGTAGCACTCTCTTTAAAGGAATCTTCGATAACTTGTCGAAATTCACCAATATTTCTTGCCTGGGGATTTACTCTATACCCATGTATTAACTCTCCATTACGATATAATTCAATCTGAGGTCGATTATTGTTATTCTGAGGTTTTAAAATATAACGGTAATTCCCCATATTAATCGAATAATCATTTAACAAATCTAGTGGAAGAGGTTCTGAAAATGGTGCTGCATAACCTGTATCAACAAGAAATTCACGATTCTCAATGTTTACAATATTGACAATATGAACGTCGGGGTTTTTCATATCAGCCCCACAGAGTTTTATGTCGTAGCCCAACCAATTGAGGAGTTGGTTTAAATAGAAGTTATTAGAATAACAAGTGCCTCCGAAACTGTATTTTTCAATACCATCAAGATAGAGTTCAAAGTCAATTAAATGTTTTAGGTTTAAGCGCTTTTTTAAAAATAGCTTAGAGATGTTTTCAAATGGAATCTTTGATACTTGAATCCGGACAATTTCTTTCAAGTATTCAAAACTTGGTCTTTGCTTTTGAATCCCCAGTAATCTTAGATACCTTAGAAAAAGTCTTTCTTCAAATTCAGATTCTGACATTCTACAGTTTTTTTATTGCCTTGTGCAATAACGGTGGCAATATGGCATGAAGCGAATTGCGAGCAACTTTATATCAAACCGAAACAAAGTTGGAACGAATCAAACCCGCTTCAATTAATCACTTCACCGCTTTTTGCTATATTGCGTAGCCACTGGCATTATTCATTTTTTAGTTTTATAAAAAGTCACATTTTCTCCATTCCAAACATCTATTTCAGGTAATATATTTTCAAAATGTTCAGTATTTACAAATTTCTTGGCAGAGAGTATTTCAACAATGTCATTGGGTTTAAAATAATGAATCCAAAATCTATAATTCATAATTTTTTCAGTTTCATCAATTATTGTATGTTGTTTTAGAAATACTTTTTCTTTTGAATAATTAAAACCGTTTGTTAATTCTAAATATGGTTGTGATTTCCAAAATCCGCTGTTTTCAAATGACCAAGTCTGTTGTTCTTGAAATTTTTGCTCGACATTCCTATCATTGAGCACATCAAAAACAAAAGTTCCGTTTGGTTTCAGAGATTTATAAATATTTTCAAGCAATATTTCTCTTTCATTAGGTAACAATACCCCAAAGTCAGTATAAATAAGTATTATGAGATCAAATTTGTTTTCATAATTTAGTCCAAGATAATCTTGGCTTATGTAATTGATTTCAAGATTTTTTTCTTTTGCTTGCTTTCTTGCATAACTTATTGAGTTTTCCGAAAAATCAACTCCTGTAACATTATGTCCCTTTTCTGCAAATTTTTCTGCATAAATTCCCGGTCCACATCCTAAATCAAGTATATCCATTTGAGGTTTATTGCAGAAACCGAATAAAAAATCAATTGTTCTTTTTATACTTTCTTGTGTACGACTCGCAGCATCAATTTCAGGGTTCAGGTGGATTTCTAGAAGTTTTTCGGATATATGTTTATCTGTCCACATGACAGAATCAGTTTTTTCATATAACTTTGGTTTCTGTTTGGCAATATCTAATTTTCCTAAATTCATTCTTTTAGTTTTCCTTTATGTTAATTTTGGATCGTCTTTGCTTGTGGCTAACGGTTGCAATATGAAAAGTTGGACATTTTGAAACTCCAATCTTTCATTTTACCACACTGTTGATTTATTGCTAACATGTTAATATTTACCACTTTCTGCCCAATTTATTATATTGCACGTGTAAAGTAATATATTATTCAATTCAAATAATCTGGAACTGAAGATGTATCAATAAAAATAATGCCATCATACTCGTCTTTTATTATCATTTCTTCATCTGCAAAACCTGAACTTTTGGCAGTAATTGTATAATACATCCATTTATTTCCTTCACTATAATGATGATTTAATACATCAACGAATAAGTATTTTTTTCTTTCATGATATAAAATTGATTCTAAACTATAAGATGTTGTTGGTAATTCCACATCAATAATACTCCAATCATAGTCAGTTCTAGTCTTGCCTCTAAGCATATATAATCCAATAGTATATAACTCATCTCTGTATTTTTCAACAAGCCAATTACCCATATTCTTCGCATTACTATACCATGCCTGATGATCTGGATCGTGGGCAATATGATAATTATGAGCCCAGATAATTATTTTCTTGTCAGGAAAAAGTTCTTCTTTTAAAAAAGAAATATTTGCCGCCATTGCAGAATCTCTAACAAAATACTGTTCAACCCCATTATTCTCATAATATGCTATTCTATGCATTACTTCTGCTAGCGTTGAATTGATTGATTGTTTGATAAATATGGGATAATGTTCCTGATCAGGGTAATAATTGATGAGTTGGACAATGTGCTGGTCAATAGTCGATATTATTTCCAGATACTTCGACTTAATTGAATCCTCATTTGAAACCAAATAATTATAGTTATATAATCCAGTAGTTAAAACATAGTGATCAAAAGTTAATACATCTTCTGCATATAATGTATCTATTTTAGAAAGCATATCAAATAAAACATCAGGTCTTTTATCATAATTAGCACCACTTCTCTGGCAATCAAAACCAGTTAATATTAATGGATGTTCTGTTGATTGGGTTTGCTCTATATATTCAAATAACTCTAGAACTTCTTCTGTTCCCCAAACAAACTTAAAAATGGAATTATTTAAGGCTTCTTTAGCTGTATAATTATTCAAATTCTTATATGTGTAATAGCATTCAAAAAAGCCACTTTCAAATGCAATTACATCAAATCCCATTTCTTCATGAAGAAATTTAATTAGCCTGACTTTTATCTGGTTATATTCTTTTGTGCCATGACTGCTTTCACCTAACTGAACTAAACTCTTACCATTCAGATATTGTTTCAGGCATTTAAGATCTTCAAAATTTTCAGATGTCAAGGATCTAATATCTATCCTGTTATTTTTATTGTTTAACCAGTTAATAAATGCTGTATCCACATTTGGAATTAAAGTTTCTTCTTGAGTAAGAAGAAGGGAGTCAGGTAAAAGGCCTTCCCAGTTATCTATTTCCCAGCAATGTTTCTCAGGTAAAATTTGATTAGGTTTATCTTTTTGACAACCTAATATTAA
>JAIOSH010000507.1 GCA_021107685.1 Bacteroidales bacterium
ATAAACCGATAATGTGGCAACTAAAGTTTTTCCTTCACCTGTTCCCATTTCTGCAATTTTTCCCTTATGAAGTATAATTCCGCCTATTAACTGAACATCATAATGAATCATATCCCAGGTTATCAAATTACCTCCTGCCATCCACCGGTTCTTATAATGTGCCTTATCTCCGACAATATTTATATTATCTCTTGTAGCTGCAAGGTTGCGGTCTGCTTCATTTGCAGTTACTTCAATAATATCATTTTCTTTAAAACGTTTTGCTGTTTCTTTGATAACTGCAAAGGCTTCCGGTAAAATTTCATTCAGGATATCCTGAGTTTTATCATAGCTTTGCTTTACTAACTTATCTATTGTTGCCCACAATTTCTCCTTTTCTTCAACTTCCAAATCAGGTTCATTGTTAATCCTGTCTTTAAGTTCTTTTATTTGTTTTTCATCATCTGAAATATAAGAAACTATACGTTCCTTAAATTCATTAGTTTTTGCCCGAATTTCATCATTACTAAGATTAGTGATGATTTCATAAGCTTCTTTAATATTGTTAAGAACAGGAGTTATTTCTTTAACATCCTTATCAGATTTTTTAGTAAAAAATTTATTTAGAATCTTGATCATAATTTTAAATCTCAAATTTGATTATTTTCTTTTAACAAAAATTATTCCTTTGTTATAAAAACGTAATTTTGACATAATAATAGAATTTTTCATACTAATTTGTCATTGACAATCCAAAAAGCAAAATTAATTCAATTAATTGAAATTATTATTAAAACATTAAATTATCAAATAAATTCTCTGAATGGTTTGAAAGTTTTGTGTAATTTTGTGGACTTTCTATTCAAAAAAAATAAAATTATTATATATGAAAAATTTATTATTTACACTGGTTTTAATATTTTTAACCGGAAATTCAATAATTACTGTTGCACAGATAAGCCAGGGAGGGATACCTGTAAGTTTTACCGATAAAACTATATCAAATATTATTAAGATTTATGAATTTCAGAAACCTGACCTTGAAAAATTAGCTTTGGAAGATGAAGAAAATGAAAGTAATGGTATGCCATACAGAAATGCCGTATCAATCCCGGTTAATTTAAATATATTTAATTCAGGCATCTGGACAGATTTAGATGATGGCAGTAAAATCTGGAGACTCAGACTTAAATCGGAAGATGCATTAGCATTGTCAGTTTATTATGATCAATTTTGGCTGCCTCATGGTGGAAAACTATATTTATACAATGAAGAACAATCGCAGGTAATAGGAGCTTTTTCAGAATATAATAATAAACAAACGGGTTTATTTGCTACTGAATTTATTCAGGGTGAAATTGTAACTCTTGAATACTATCAACCTTCAAATTCAATGGGTGAAGCAATTATTAGTATTTCAGAAATTGCTTATGCTTACAGGGGTGTTTCTTTTATGTATGGAAATGGAAATAATGGAGATGATTTTGGTGATTCGTGGTGGTGTCATATTAATGTAAATTGTTCTACCGAAGGTGATAACTGGCAGGATGAAAAAAGAGGTGTGGCAAGGATTTTAATAAAAATCGGAGCCGGATATTATTGGTGTTCGGGTTCTTTAATTAATAATACAAATGATGATGGTTCTCCATATTTTTTAACAGCAGCTCATTGCGGTGAAGGAGCAAGTACATCAGATCTTAATCAATGGATATTCTATTTTAATTTTGAAGCTCCCGGATGCCCGAATCCACCTTCGCAGCCTTCATCAAATACAATGACAGGAGCAACATTTAAAGCCAATGATCCAAGCAGTGGCAATAGTGGTTCGGATTTTTATCTTGTTTTATTAAATAATAGTATTCCATTATATTATAATCCATACTATAATGGATGGAATCGTTCAACATCACCAAGTCCTAACGGTGTAAGTATTCATCATCCTGCAGGGGATATTAAAAAGATTTCTACTTATACTTCGCCTTTACAATCAACAACTGAATGGAACGGACTTCCGACTCACTGGAAAGTTACCTGGGTATATACAACCAATGGAAGAGGAATAATAGAAGGTGGCTCGTCAGGTTCACCGATTTTTGATAATAACGGTAGAATTGTAGGGGATTTAACAGGGCATTATACATACAGTAGTTGCACCACTCCTTCACCGGCATTTTATGGTAAATTTTCTTATTCATGGGACCAAAATGGTTCAACACCTTCAACAAGATTAAAAGATTGGTTGGATCCGGGAAATACAGGAGTTATTTATCTGGATGCTTATGACCCTAATGCTACATTTCCTCCTTCTTGTACAACACCTGTTTATCCGACAAATGGTGAAATTGATGTTTCTGTTTATACTTCCCTGAGTTGGAATTCCGCAGCAGATGCAACAGGATACAAGATATATTTCGGAACAAATTATCCTCCTTCAAATATTGAAAATGGCACTGATCTGGGAAATGTTCTTTCTTATGTTCCCACAACACAACTTTTAAATAATCAGGATTATTATTGGAAAATTGTTCCGTATAATACTTATGGTGAAGCAACAGGATGTTCTATATGGTCATTTACTACTGAAGCAGGAATACCATCCTGTCCTATTCCTGATTCTCCATATGACGGTGAAATAAATGTTGCCGTTAATACAACTCTTAACTGGAGTTCTGTACCTGAAACTTTAGGATATTTATTATATTTCGGAACTGATAATCCTCCGACAAATATTGTATATGGTGAAGATTTAGGTACTAATACAACTTATACCCCGGTAGATTTGCTTTCATATAACGAGGTTTATTATTGGAAAATTATACCTTACAACGCTTATGGGTATAATGTATATTGTGATATATGGCAATTTACAACAATGGATGACCCAAGTATTACCACTTTTCCGTGGGTGGAAAATTTTATTATTTGGCCACCTGAAGGTTTTGATTTAACAGGAGGAACATATAACTGGATACATTATAATGTACCTACTTATAGTGCTGAAGCTCCTTTCTTAGATATGCCACAGGGTTACAATGCTTTAATGACAACTCCCCCATTAAATATTTCAAACTTATTAAATCCTGTAATGATGTTTGCTTGGTCTCATCTGTATAATCCTTCGTTCCCTGCCGACATATTGGAGATCTCAATATCAAATGACGGAGGAAGCAACTGGACTTCGGTATGGTTTAAAGCAGGTCCATATTTAAATTCTAATGATGGAGCAGGAAGTAATTATCCGGGATCTTTTGTAATTGAAGAGATTAATCTTTCAGGATTTAATAATAAAGGAACAATTTTAATATACTTCAATGGCATATCAGGCTTGGGTTCCGACCTGTTTATTGATTATATTATTGTTTATGATGACCAGACACTGCCCGATTGTGCCGAATCTGTTTCACCTTTAGACGGGGCAATTAATGTTCCTATTAATGCAACATTAAATTGGGATACCGTTACACAGGTCAATGGATACAAGATATATTTCGGTACTGATAATCCACCGACAAATATTGAAAATAGCACTGATTTGGGCAATGTTACAACTTATATACCGGCTTCTTTGAATTATGATGAAGATTATTATTGGAAAATCGTTCCTTATAATAGTGTGGGTGATGCAACAGATTGTAGTGTATGGTCTTTTTCTACCGTAACAGAATTTATTCAATTAGATATAAAAGCATATTTAGAAGGACCTTATAATGGTTCGGATATGAATACAGATATTAATACCATACTTCCAACAGAACAACCCTATAATACAGTACCTTGGTATTATACAGGAACCGAAAGTGTTGCTGCCATTCCAAATGTAAATGTAGTTGACTGGGTGTTGGTTGAATTAAGAGAAACTTCAGGTGATGCTTCAACAGCTACTTCTGATTCCATCATTGCACAACAAGCAGCCTTTATATTAAATGACGGTTCAATTGTTGGTTTGGATGGCAATGGGGCATGCTCCATTGCCACATCCATAACCAACAATTTATTTGTGGTAATCTGGCAAAGAAACCACCTTGGCATCATGTCAGCATATCCTTTAACAGAATCCGGAGGCGTTTACACTTATGATTTCTCAACAGGAGACGGACAGGCTTACGGCGGAGCAAACGGACATAAAGAAATAGGAACCGGCGTTTGGGGTATGATAGGAGGAGACGGCGATGCAAACAGCCAAATAGGAAATGTCGATAAAAACGATGTTTGGGCTGTACAAGCCGGTACTTCAGGTTATCTGTCAGGAGATTTTACTATGGATGTACATGTCAACAACAGTGATAAGAATGACGTATGGTCACCTAACAGTGGAAAGGGGGGGCAGGTGCCGGATTGGATTTTAAATGGCGGGTTTAAGTGCATGGTGCCGAAGTAGTGTCTATCCGTAAAGTCGCATAGCGACGAACTATTTGTAAC
>JAIOSH010000491.1 GCA_021107685.1 Bacteroidales bacterium
ACAGTAAAATTTCATATTACAATTAAATAAATTTAATCAGAAAGCGTTAAATATAAAAATTTCATTATTTTTGAACTTTCTTTAAATAAAGAAATAAATTAGACGAGTCTATCAATTTATGATAACTTTAAAAGAAATAAAAAAACCCATACAAAGTCATATTAATGATTTTGAGAAAAAATTCAGGGCATCCATTAAAAGTTCTGTTCCGCTTCTTGATATAATTACAGCTTATATAGTCAAACGAAAAGGAAAACAAATGCGACCTATGTTTGTTTTTTTTTCCGCAAATATTTGTGGTGAAATTAATGAATCAACATATCATGCTGCCTCATTAATAGAAATATTACATACGGCAACTTTAGTTCATGATGATGTTGTTGATGATTCTCACAAGCGAAGAGGTTTTTTTTCAATCAATGCTCTCTGGAAAAATAAAATTGCTGTTTTAGTTGGTGATTATTTACTTTCAAAAGGTTTATTACTTTCATTGGATTATAATGAATTTGGTTTATTAAAAATTGTTTCCAATGCAACAAAGGAAATGAGCGAAGGAGAGCTATTACAAATTGAAAAAGCAAGGAGATTAGATATTAAAGAAGATATTTACTTTGATATAATACGTAAAAAAACAGCTTCATTAATTGCATCCTGTTGTGCATCAGGAGCAGCATCCGTAGGTGCAGATAAGACAATTATTGAAAAAATGTACTCTTTCGGCGAAAATGTCGGAATTGCTTTCCAGTTAAAAGATGACCTTTTTGATTATGAAATAATTAATTCTACCGGTAAACCTAATGGTATTGATATTAAAGAGCAAAAAATGACACTGCCTTTGATATATATGTTGAATAGCTCAAGTTATTTTGATAGAAGAAAAATTATTAATACTATAAAAAATCACAATAACAATCCTGATAAAGTGGCAAAAGTAATTGAGCGTGTTAATAATGGCGGTGGTATTGAATATGCAAAAAGCAAAATGAAAGAATATCAGGAAAAAGCCATTACGATTTTAAAAGATTTCCCTGAAAGTCCTTCTCGTAAGTCCCTCGAACAATTAGTAATTTTTTCAACAGAACGAAAGCATTAGAAAAAAAGGTTTTATTACGAATTTAATGGAAGATGGGAGTTGGACCTTCGAGCTTCCGATTTTCCACGCCCATTGAATTCATGGTAGAATCAATCCTTTAAACACCTGACAGAATTACCCATTATTTTATTATATGCAAACCGATATATATCAATATACCAGCAAGATAATGAGCGAAGCCAGGCATTAGTCTCACTTGCCCGGGTAGAAGACCAAAAATTCGTATAAAACTAAATGAGCTTCTGTGCACACTTAATCGTGTAAGCAACGAACAGAAAAACCGAAGTACTTATAGTTATTGTTACGATAGACATCATCGTGATAATAGTCCAATTTCCGGGGCCATGCGAAATATGTTTCGAGATCAGTAGAAGACCAGAAGAAGCCATTGTGACCCAAATAGTAGAAATTACCATCATTGCCCCGGCAGCCGCTCGGAAGGGCCATATAGCCATAAAGGTCAGTTCCGTTACCATTGAAATACCAGCCACTTGTGGATTTAAGGTTTAAACCTGCATCAAAACCTCTCCAATATACACTATCCCATTCCGGGTCACCAACCGAATACTGGCTGTCAACAGTTCCTTCAAGGATTTTCCATTCATTATCTGTCGGGATATGCCAGCCTGGCGGGCAAATTCCTTGTATGCCCTGTGTATTTGTATATTGCATCATTTCATCCCATAGGTATAAACCACCATATTCGTCGCAATTAGCTTCATCATCATTATAACAGTATTTTTCAATGGTTCCATTGTCTTGCATAACATTAATACCCGGTATCATAGTTCCAATATTAAGGTTTTCTTTGAGCCAGCATTGACTGAATATTTGTATGGTATTGTATTCCTGTCCTCCGTAAATGACAGTTGGTGTTCCCGGGCAGGAGATGTTGGTGGCAAACTGAAATATATAAGATTTGCTTTCGAGTATAGTATCCATTATCCCGCTTTCTAAATCACTGCTGTAACCGACAAATAACAATTCATCCCCAATATCAAAGTTAAAACCTTTGGAATAAGAATAATTTGATTTTTGCATTAAATCATTCATAGAGGAACCGAGATATTCAATGCCTGATTTGTTTGTACCTGAATTATTTAAATTAATTAATTTTATAGTTTGAATTTGCCCCCTGTAATTAGCAACCAATAGGTTAAATTTTTCCCTGCCTGGAAAGATTTTAAATGAATGCTCACCTGTTTCGAGTATATTATCGAAATAAGTTAAATGCATTCCATATTGATTATAAATATGTAGCTCAACATTATCCTTAAATGGCACATAAATATTTACTAATGTTTTATCAACAAATGGATTGGGATAGTTATTTATGATTTTTAAGCTATTATTATCTTCAATTGATTCCGGATTTGTTATGGATACATTTCCAAGAATTAAGACCGAATCAGGAGAATAAAGCATAGTATCACCTTCCTGTGTCAGGTTTTTAATCAGAATGCTGTCTAATGTGATATACTGTTCATTGTTTATAGCAGAGAATGTTAATACAATGATTGGATTTTGACCAAATGAGTTCAAAAAGTATAAAAAAAGTATTACTGAAATATGTATTTTTAATTTATTCATTTTTAAAATTTTATTGGTTACTAAATTACAATTAATTTTTAATA
>JAIOSH010000383.1 GCA_021107685.1 Bacteroidales bacterium
CTTGAAATCAGTACAAGTTTTAGTCTGGATTTAAACTGGTGTATCGAAGGTGTTGTAGGAACCTGTGATAATACACGTGTTTTTTCAGGCTACAATGTATATCTTGATGAAACATTTGTTGATTTCACTGCAAACCGGTTTTGGCAATATACCGATCTTGTGAATGGGCAAACCTATATAGCCGGTGTGGAAGCAGTTTATGATGAAGGTGTTTCCGAAATTGTTACAACTACATTTATTTATAATACTGTAGGCATAGATAATGTAATTGTAACTTCTAATGAACTTACAGGCAACTATCCTAATCCATTCAACACCACAACAACAATCACTTTTTCTCTCGCTGAAAACACAGAAAACACAGAATTATCAATCTATAATATCAGAGGACAGAAAGTTATGACTCTGATTAATAAAGAACTTTCAGCAGGAAGGCATTTGGTTGTATGGAACGGAAAGGATAAGAACAACAAACAGGTTCCTTGTGGAACTTATTTCTATAAAATAAAAACAGAAAAATTTTCAGAAACAAAAAAAATGATACTGATGAAATAAACGAAATGATAAATCAGTAGCCCCCAACCCTACGAGGGTTCAAAACCCTCGTAGGGTTAATGAAATGAATTATAAACACATAAAAAAAGTCAGCATGAAAAAAGGAAAAATGTTAATTAAAATGATTTTATGCGTTTTATTAATTCCATTATTTATAGAAGCGCAAGTTACGGATTTCGATTTTATTTATACGGATATTAACGGCAAATCTAATTTTGAGCCTTTTGAACAGGTTAAATTTGAAAGACCGGAAAATTCACGCACAGCCCCGGTACAGGTGCCCGGTTGGCCTATAAGTATAGGACAAAATTCATATTTTCCTCCATCCGGTGTCTGTCTTGCCGATATTTTTGAAGACGGTCTTCTTGCAATTATTGCCGGCTCTTCAAACGGTGTTTTTTATGTTAAGAATTATCAGGGTAATGATTTTTCAGGTTGGCCCAAAACAGGTTTAGAACCGATACGAACAAAAGCGGCTGTCGGTGATATTGATCCTGATTATCCGGGTTTGGAAATTGTTGTTCCATCAGAAACCGGTACCGTATATGTTTGGCATAATGATGGAACTCCGGTTACCGGTTGGCCACAATCTATTGTCAACGGTGTTACCGGTCGCTGTAAATCACCTGTCATTTTCGATATAGATAATGATGGTACTTTAGAAATAATTATCGGGCAAGGTAATGTCAATGTTTTCAATCATGACGGAACAATGTATCCCGGTTGGCCAAAAACTTTAGATGGTGATTGTTCAGCAACGGTTTCTGTAGCAGATGTGGACAATGACGGTGTAGTAGAAATTTGTGCTCTTTCTTGGTATTCCGTTTATCTCTGGGATAAAGATGGAAATAATGAACCCGGTTGGCCTCTTCTCAATGTTGCCGGTGAAATGAGTTATGCACAACCTGTGCTCGCAGATCTTGATGATGATGGTGATATGGAAATTATTCACGCCTATTATGATCAATGGTCATCACCCTCACAAAATCATGTTGGCATTTATCATCACGACGGAACAAATTTTGATAACTGGCCTCAAGATTATCCGGGACCTCATGCTTTCGTTACTCCTGTTGTAGGAGATCTTGATAATGACGGAGACTTGGAAATTTTCGGTGGTGGTCATACATTCGATGTTATGGCAAAACATCATACCGGAGAAACAGTTGCCGGTTGGCCTGTTCAAATAGGAACAGCTTTAGATGGTTCGCCGATAGTATTCGATATTGATGATGACGGAAACAGAGATATTGTGGTTGCCGAAGATGGAGTAGTTGGTATGTGTGATATATGGGCATTTCACGGAGATGGTTCAACAGTTGTAGATTGGCCCGTACCAACTCCTGCACCGGCATTGATGAATAGTGCTGCTGTCGGTGATGTGGATGGTGACGGTGATATTGAAATAGCGTTGATAACTATGTATGGAGTAATAAGTTTATGGACTCTCGAAAATATACCATACAGAAGCTATTTAACAGATTGGGGAACCTATTTCCATGACAACTGGAATACAGGCTGGTTTCATCCTCTCTCTCCGCAAAACCTGACCGCCGATATTTCGGGAAATTCAGTTAATCTAAGTTGGAATGCAAATACAGAACCGGACCTAGCCGGTTACAATATCTATAAAAGTGAAATATCAGGCGGTCCTTATGCAAAACTCAACAGCACATTGATAACAGATACTTCATATAATGATATTACGGGAATGGAGAATAATTATTACTGTGTTACTGCTGAAATAAAAGGTTCTGCAGAATCGCGATTGAGCAATGAATTATTTTGCCTGATAACCTCAATTAACGAGCAATATGAACAACTATCAAGCATTTCAGTTTCTCCAAATCCATTCAAACATTCAGCAACAATTATATATACTATTCACAAACCCGCAAATATTTCATTAGAAATTTATAATAGCAAAGGGAAGTTGATTGAAACACTTATTGCAGAACATCAGGAGGCGGGAAGACATTCCGTTGTCTGGAATGCGGCAAACAGAAGCCCGGGAATGTATTTTTACAAATTATGTGTGGAACCCGGTTTATCAGGCAAAGAAGGTACTTATTCAATAATTCGGAAGATAATCCTTATGAAATAGGATATAATAAGAGTTAATTATATAAAAAAACAAGCTAAAAAAAAAATAATTTTTAATAGTATTAATTAAACAAAAGGACAAAAAAAATGAAAAAAACAGTACAATTTCAAAAAGATCAGAGAGAAAGTTTTAAAGAAAAAAAATTAATTAAATCATTTATTAACTTAAAATTTAGTATTATGAAAAAGAAAAATTTACTAATGTTAATTGTTGCCCTTGCGATAAGTAGTTTCGTAATGGGGCAAAGTGCTTCAGCCACTTATACTGCAGCAGATATTCCGACAACCTATGGCACTGCCCATAGTCCTACATGTAGTGGGGCGGCACATCCTTTAACAGTTACTATGCCTGCCGGTTCATATACAATTACATCTGTTGATGTCGTTTATGACATGACATCTGTAGGTGCCTGGATGTCTGAGCAAAGATCAAGGCTGGCTTGCCAGACTACCGGAACCAATGAAGGAACTGATTATGCAGGTGTAGGTAGTAGTGGAACCTATAGTTATAACCGCTCGGGACTTACTTTTACCAACGGAACTTATTCCGGCAATTTAATCTTTGAGAATTGGGCATTTAGAAGATATTACAACCCGACGGGTTGTAGTTCATCCACTGTAAAAGTTGATAATGGAACATGGACTGTTACCGTTAATTATACGGTGGCACCTACCTGCCCTGACCCAAGTGCACAAACAGAATCAACCATCGAAGCAAATTCTGCAATTCTCGGCTGGACAGAAAACGGAACCGCTACAAGCTGGGACATCGAACTCGGTGCAAACGGATTTTCACCAACAGGAACACCAACACAATCCGGTGTTACAAATCCATACACTTATGAAAGTTTAACCAGGAATACATCTTATGACTGGTATGTACGTGCCGATTGTAGCGGTGGTGATTATAGTAACTGGGTAGGACCAAGTACGTTTACTACAACCGTTTGTGATGTATTTTTAAATAATGATTTTGAAACCGGTGATTTTACAAGTTGGACAGTTACAGGGCCACATAATTCGAGTGTAGTTTCATACAGTGGAAGCTGGACTGGTTATATTGACGTTCTTACGGGTTATGCTTCAGGTTCGCCATATGATCCATCGAATACTAATTGGGAAACGATAAGCCAGGTAATATCCATCTGTGATGAAGCAAAATCATTGTGTTTTGATATGGCTGTCAGCGGTAGCAGTTGGAATGACTGTGGCCAGGTTTGGCTAAAGGATGCTGTGGGTACTTATACTCGTCTTTTCCGTTCGGAAAGACAAGATCCATGGGCGTCTCGAGCTGTGAATATCGAAGATTGGGCAGGTGAAACAGTTACAATCTATTTTGCCGGATACAATGGGAATGGTTATTCGGACCATCAAGCTGATATTTACTTTGATAATGTAATTTTGTCAGAACAAGGTGTTCCACCGACTGCTTTAACAGAAACTAATATCACTTATTCCGGTGCGGATTTGGGTTGGACAAATAACAACACATACTTTGATCTTTATATTGTTACAAGCGGCAGTCCGGCTCCGACAGCAGGTACTACACCAACAATTGATAATACAACTAATAATCCCTATACCTGGTCAGGCGGAAACCAAGCTACCGATTATGACTGGTATGTAAGAACAGATTATGCTGCAGGAGGCGGAAGTGGTCAAAGTCCTTGGTCAGAGTCAAGTACGTTTACAACCCGTGTTCCTCCAATAACAACATTTCCTGCTTTAGAAAATTTTGAATCATTCACAGTAGCAACTAATGCTACAGGTTATAAAAATAACTGGAGTACAAGTCCTTCAGGCACGACATCTTCTTTCCGCTGGAATGTTGACAATTATAGAACAC
>JAIOSH010000380.1 GCA_021107685.1 Bacteroidales bacterium
TCCGATTTTTTAATTTTCCGTATCAGGCAATGGAAGAAGCATTGTTTAATGCCGTTTATCACAGAAGCTACGAACGTAAAAATCCGTTTGAAATACAGATACATCCTGTTAAAATTGAAATTTTGGGCTTCCCGGGTCCTTTGCCTCCTGTTGACAAAGAGATGCTTAAAAAAAAAAGAATTGTTACAAGAGAATACAGAAACCGGAAACTGGGTGGATTTTTAAAAGAACTTAAATTAACCGAAGGCAGGGGAACCGGCTTGCCTATTATTTATAACAGCCTTGAAGTTAACGGCTCACCACCACCTATATTTGAAACAGAAGATGACCGGTCTTATTTCCTGAGTACTATTAAGATTCATGCTTTGGCTGAACAGATAAAAATACAAGAAGCTAAAGATAATTACAAAGATATTGAATGGATAGTTAATTCAGTCGAAGATATAAATAATTATCTTAGTCTCTTAGTCTCCAAAAAAAGAGACATAGATAAGAGTCTGGCAATTAAAACCTTAAATAACATCCATCATCATCTTAGTCTCTTAGTCTCCCGACATGAAGACGAAGATAAAAGGCAGCATGATTATTTAGATTTTCAAGCTTTGGAAACCATTAACAGATGGATAAAACAATATAATTATAACAAGGCAAATGAACTGTTATCACTACTTAAATCTTTTATCGGGCAAAAAAGTATAGATGTTTTGGAGTTATGTTTACAAGCCCAAAGCAGGGAAGCTATTTTTGAGAGGATTCAAATGTATAATAACACTAAAAACTACAATAAACACATAAAACCATTATTGACAATGGGATGGATTTTATATACCATGCCAGATAAACCGAACAGCAAAAAACAGAAATACATTATTTCCAAATCAGGAAAAGCAATATTAAAAAATGAATATTCTCTAATAAAAAAAACTCCAGTACATTCCTCAAATGTAGCTTCAGTAGGTTATGATGAAAACAATCAAATTTTAGAAATTGAATTTCATAATGGGGCAATTTTCCGGTATTTCGATGTGCCACAAGAAATTTTTGAAGGATTGATGAATGCAGGATCACAGGGGAGTTATTTTAGATATAATATTAAAAATGAGTATCAGTATCAAAAAATATAAAAATGTATAATTATGAAAAGAGAAAGTGTAAGTTCGTCCAATTTAGCCTCTGTAGGTTATGATGAAAAAAACCAAATCCTTGAAATCGAATTTAATCATGGTGGTGTATAGAATCAATTTAACTACCTCAAACAGCCATACAAATTGTAAAGCCCCACAAGGTAAACACTCAAACCAAAGTTTACCAAAGAGTATGCCTGTCCTAACCCAAGTTGTCATACAGTATTTTGGCTATAAGAACTGAAATTAAAAATTACAAACGATTTTTCTAAAAGATCAAGATAACGAACCATTGTTCTTACATCCAGAGCAAGCTGTCAAGCAAGTTCATTTATAGAGACTATATTACCAACGTGAAATGTCGGTAATCTCAATAAATCTAATACAACCTACCGAAACCCCAAAATATTAAAAAAACAATTATTTATAATGCAACCTTTTATAAATATTTCCTGTCTTTTCTTTAGGTTATGTATTTAATATGAACAAACAATAATTTATAACTAATCCCGTAGATAATGCCAATGACATAATATTTAACATATAACTTAAAAACTGAGTCTTTTATAATCCGAATAGTTACGATTTATTTAATTAAAAATATTTTAAAATATGAAAACATACATTTTTATCATCCTATTCCTGTTAATTGGATATACTATATCAGCCCAGGAAAAAGCAGTTTTAAGATTCAACAATTCCACAAAAGAACTTTTAAAGGAATTTTCACCTGATAAATATGATATAGCAACATATAAACCTGGTGAATATTTGGATATTGTACTTCCTGAAACAGAATTTAAAAAACTTATAAATCAGGGATATGATGTGCAAATTACTCAAACTGAAAAACAGTTAAAAGAAAATCTTGTTATTGGTAAGGATTTGAATGGTTACCGCAATTATGATGAGCTTTTAACTGAATTACAACAGATTGAAGCTGATCATCCGGGTCTTTGCAAGCTTTATGATATTGGTGAAACACGCGGAAAAGAATATTCCAATAATGGAAATTCTAATTATGATAATTACTATCACGAAGTTTGGGCATTAAAAGTTTCGGATAATGTGGAAATTGAGGAGGATGAACCGTGTGTTTATTATATGGGTGAGCATCATGCAAGAGAGCCAATAAGTCTTGAAGTAACAATGGCAATATTAAACCATATTTTAAACAATTATGGAACCGACCCCACGATAACTCAAAATGTGAACAATACTCAAATATGGTTCATTCCTTTGGTAAATCCTAATGGTCATAAAATCGTTACTGATGAGATTGATCTTTGGTGGAGAAAAAATATTTGTGACAACAATGGAAACGGACAGATCAACCCGAGTACAGGTTATGATTATCCCGATGGTGTTGACCCTAACAGAAATTACGGATTTCATTGGGGAGGAGAAGGCGCCTCAAGTGATCCAAACAGTCAGACATACCGTGGCCTTGAAGCATTTTCCGAGCCTGAAGTTCAGGCAATGAGAGATATTATGCTCAACCATCATTTTGTTACCGGGATAACTTACCATAGCTACAGCGAATTAGTATTATTTCCTTTCGGTTATTCGGAAAATATATATGCCCCTGACAATGATGCTTTGGAAGACCTTGCAGTATCAATGGCAAATACGATTCCAGCCCAAGGTGGCGGATATTATGATCCTATACATGGATGGGAATTATATCCCTGTAGCGGTACTACCGATGATTATGCTTATGGTGTATATGGTATTTTTTCTTTTACTATAGAATTAGCAACGGAATTTATACCTCCTGCCGGTCAGGTACAAGGTATTTGCGATGATAATATTCAGGCTTCTATGATCCTTTTAGACAGAGTAAATCATTCAACACTTACAGGTCTTATTTCTGATGCTCAAACCAGCGAAGCTGTTGTTGCCGAAATTTTCATCCAAGGTATTGACGATACAGGCGAATGGAAATATCCTTATGTCAGTGATGAAGAATTTGGCAGATATTACCGCTTGCTTATGGATGGCAATTATAATGTTACTTTTTCTTCTTACGGTTATATTTCCCAAACCGTCAATAATGTAAACATTACAAATACCTCTCAAACAATTTTAGATATTAGTATGGAACCTGCACAAGTATTATCTGTATCAGGAATAGTTACAGACGGCGACACAGGATACCCTATCGAAAATGTTACTATTGAAGTTTTAAACACACCTGTTGATCCTGTTACAACCAATTCAAACGGTGAATATACAATTCCTGAAATTTATGAAAGCACTTATCAATTTAAAGCTTCTAAAGAAGGATATGCAAGTTCCATAGTCGAAGCAACCGTTAATTCACAAAACAATATTGTCAATTTTATTTTATTCGAAACCAATGCTGTTAGTTTTGAAAGCGGAACCTTTGGCAATGAATGGAGTTTTGGCGGAAATTTACCATGGACTATCACAACACAAGATCCTTATGATGGTCAATATTGTGCTGTATCAGGAAATATTAATAACAATCAAACATCTCCAATGTATATTACCCTTGATGTAATGGCCGGTGAAATATCTTTTGCCCGTAAAGTATCTTCAGAAGCAGGTTATGATTATCTTAAATTTTATATTGATAACATAATGCAGGGTCAATGGGCAGGTGAGATAGGCTGGGAAGAAGTAGTCTTTGCTGTTACAGGGGGAGAACATACATTCAAATGGGTATATCAAAAAGATCAAGCTGTTACCGGAGGACAGGATCGTGCCTGGGTTGATTATATAATTTTCCCACCTTTAGCTTCATTAACAGCTAATGCAGGACCTAATGCTGCAATCTGTGAAGACGAATCATATACACTTTCTGGAAGTGCAACAAATTATAATTCAATTGAATGGACTACATCCGGCGATGGAATTTTTGATAACAGTATAATTCTTAATGCAACTTATACTCCGGGAAATAACGATATAACAACTGGTTCTGTTACTTTAACATTAACTGCTTATGGTGATGATGGAAATGTCAGTGATGATATGACATTAACAATATATCCTTTGCCAAATGTTACATTACAAGCTTTTGACGATGTTTGTGTTTATGATCCTCCTTTTGAATTAACAGGAGGCGAACCTGTAGGAGGAACTTACTCAGGGACAGGTGTAACAAATAACTGGTTTTATCCGGAAACTGCAGGTGTAGGAACTCATACTATTACCTATACTTATGAAGAAAATGGTTGTGCAAACTCTGCCGAAGAAAATATTTACGTGGATGCTTGTACAGGTATTGCCGAAAATGATAACAACCAGGCAATAGAAATTTTTCCAAATCCTAATAATGGTTACTTTAGTTTAAAAATAAGTATTAACAAAAAAGAAAATATTAGTATAAGGATATTAAATTCTATTGGTGATGAAGTGTATAAGTTAAATCAGGTCAATATTGATGATTATTATCATGTGGATATTGAATTAGATGATCTGGCAAATGGACTTTATTACTTGATTATATATGGTAACGAAACCCAATTTGTTAAAAAAATTATTGTTCAATAAATAAATTTAAATTTTTTAATTATTATGAAAAAACTCGTATTATTAACAGTTATGTCAATTGTATTAATTGGGATGACATTTGCTCAGAATTTAACTTTTACATATTATTTCGAGCAACCACAGCTAATTGAAAATAATGATGGTTTTACGGAAATTGTATTTCCTAATTGCCTGAATTATGAAGATGAAGGTAATCCCTTTTTACCGTATTACGGAGTAAATATTTTATTGCCGCAGGGAGAAGAAATCATAAATGTAAGAATTATATCCAGCAGATATTCTTCATATTATGATGATATAAAAATAATTCCTGCAAGTAAACAATTTCCTATATCAATAGGTGCACCTGATAACTATAAACCTGTTCCTAATCCAAAAATCTATAATTCTGATAAACCTTTCCCTTTAAAAAGCATTAATGATATTAACACAGGTTTTTTATCGGGTCATTCAATTGGCTCATTAAGTATATGCCCGTTAATTTATATCCCTGCCAAATCAAAGGTTAAATTCCTGGAAGAAATTACCATTAAAATAGAAACTGCATCAACAGAAAGGTCTGAAAAAGCTGTTCGGTTTTTAAAAGAGTCTTCATATAATTACAATAGAATTACTAAAATAGTTGATAATCCATCACAATTAATTAAATATTCTTATGAAACTACAAAAGATTATGATGAGGTGGATATTTTATTAATTACAAAAAACTCATTAATATCTCCATTTGATGATTATATTGAATACAAGAAATCTACAGGTTTTATTGTCGAGGCTGAATCAACAGAGGATATATATTCAAATTACAGCGGACAGGACGAACAGGAAAAAATCAGAAATTGTATTATAGATTATTATGAGAATTTTAATATCAGTTTTGTGATTCTTGGGGGTGATTCTGATCCAACTAATTCCAATGAAAATATAATTCCTCACCGTGGTTTCTATGCTATTGACGATTTGGATATTCCTTCAGATATGTATTATGCTTGTCTTGATGGTAACTGGAATAATAACGGCAATAATAAATGGGGTGAAGTGGGTGAATATGATCTTTATGCTGAGTTAGGTATTGGAAGGATTTGTATAGATAATGCCGATGAAATACAAAAATTCACAAATAAGTTACATTTGTATCAGGATAGTCCTGTGATAGATAATATTGAAAAAGCATTAATGATAGGCGAGGAACTTAATAATAATCCCTGGACTTTTGGGGGCGATTATAAAGACCAGATAGCTTATGGCAGTTCAGCTCATGGATTTACCACAGCCGCAATTTCAGCTAATTTCACAATAACAACATTATACGACAGAGATGGCACATGGAACAAATATGACATTTTCGATCAGTTCAATAATACAGGAGTAAACCTGCTTAATCATCTTGGACATTCCTCCCCTACTTATAATATGAGACAACTAATAATTTTCAAAACGACGGAGTAACAAGGGGGTTTGCAATTGGTTATTCACAGGGATGTTACAATGGTTCATTTGATAATCGTGACTGGTATAATAATTATGGGGAAGACTGTTTTGCAGAAAAATTCACAACATTACAAACCGGTCAGGTTGCTTGCATTGCAAATTCAAGGTATGGTTGGTATTCTCCAGGAAACACAAATAGCTCTTCGCAATATCTTGACAGGCAATTCTTCGATGCTATTTTTGGTGAAGATATTACGATTATCGGATTTGTTAATAATGATTCCAAAGAGGATAATGCTTCATTTTTTAACAATAGTGCTTATGTACGATGGACTGCTTATGAAACCAATCTCTTTGGTGACCCTTCAATGGACATTTGGACTGCTATACCCGAGGAGATAATTGCTACTTATCAACCAAGCGTTCCTATTGGTTCAAGCCAGATTTCATTCATTACAGATGCATTATTTGCACGAATAGCATTAATTCAGAACGGAGAAATAATCGGAAGGGCTTTAACTGACGAAAATGGAAATGCTGTCATTGATCTGTTCAATAATATTACATCAGCTAATCCTATTAGTGTTTCTATTATCGGGCATAACAAAATCAGACATCAAGGTACAATAGAAGTAATCAGTGATCAGCCCTATGTTATTTTTGATTCTTATCAAATAAATGATGTAACCGGAAATGGAAATGGCTTAGTTGATTTCGGCGAATCTATCAGTCTTGATTTTGGAGTAGTAAATATTGGTAACATGCCTGCTAATGATGTAGATGTTACAATATCAACTGTTGATGATTATATCACTCTTACAGATGATACTGAATTTTATGGTAATTTTGCAGCTAATCAAACTATTGTGATAGATGATGCATATTCATTTGACGTTGCAAATGATGTACCTGACGGGCATATTGTTAATTTCAATGTTATTGCTTCAGGAAGTTCTGATGAGACTTGGAATAGCTTTTTCACTATTGATATTCATGCACCTACCTTAGAAATAGGAAGCTATACAATATCTGATCCTAATGGAAACAACAATGGAAGATTAGACCCGGGAGAAACAGTGGATATTATTATTGAATCAACTAATTCCGGCTCATGCGATGCATTAAATACAATTGCTTATCTTTCCTCAGCCAGTCAATACATTACATTAAATTCCACAACTTATGAATTTAATACACTTGAGGCAGGAGAAACTGATAATGCTGTTTTTAATCTTACTGTAAATTCATCCACTCCTATCGGAACTTTAGTTGACCTGACATATTCAATTGAATCAGGAATGTATGAAAATCAGGAAATTTTTATGGCGAAAGTCGGATTAATACTTGAGGACTGGGAATCCGGAGGATTTGAACAGTTTAATTGGGAATTTGGCGGTAATGCAAACTGGGAAATTACATCTGTAAATCCTTATGAAGGTGTATATTGTGCTAAATCAGGTGATATAGGTGATAACCAGAATTCTGAACTAAGACTGGAATATGAAGTTCAGTCAAACGACAGTATTTCATTCTATATAAAAGTTTCATCAGAA
>JAIOSH010000357.1 GCA_021107685.1 Bacteroidales bacterium
AAGTAGAAAGATCATTTCAAATACTTATTGTGATTGGCATTTGGGTATTGCTATTGATAATTTCTCCCTTATGGCTCAGATATTATTATTTCGGGCCTCTTGAATGGCTGTGGAGGGTACTGACATACCGGCGAGTTCAGGCAATGAAAAAGCCTACTCTTACTCAGCATTCAGCATAAAAATTTAAATATTGTGTAACTAATCAATTCCTATTCTCTAACTTTGATTATTTCTGTTTGGTATTTTGACTTTAATTTCCCTTTTATTCGCTGTTAGCTGCAAGCTCTTGTTAAATTTTATTTTTCTTAATTGCTAATATAAATGCAAAAATGGTCAATAATACTGTTATTGGTGTGAATATCAATTTTTCAAAAGTAACCTCGGATGTTAGATTTCCAATAATGTTTAAAATAAAGTAAACAAGCATTACCCAGACACCAATATTAGCAAATCTTTTCAATCTTTTAATTTTAATATAGTCTATTTTAATTGCAATGATTATTGCAAACAATAAAGTCAGAATAATAGCAAAACTCTCAAAAAAAACTAAAAAAAATGCATTTTTTATCTGTCCGCCCCATACCATTTCAGATGGCAGTATCTTTAACAATACGAGAACATGGAATACTTCTAACAATGCCAAATAAATTAAAAGTGTGTTTCCAGCCAGTTTTACACTTAAAAGTTTTTTCATATTATTTTACCTTTTTATATTTATAAACTTGCATAGAACATATCAGAATTGTATGCGAAAATAGGAAAAAAAATTACAAAAGAATGTAAAGTTACAAAAAATCAAAAAAGGAAAAAAATTGAGTGTTTTCCAACTATTTTGAGTCTGTCCATAATATCCAATTTTTTATAGGTCGTCCCTACGGGACTTTTGTAACTCCCTCATTATCACCCCGACTACCGTTAGGGGTTACAAATAGTTCGTCTTTATGCGACTTTATAGACGGACAAAATAGTGTCCGTCTATAAAGTCAGTGTTTAGTTCAGAATATTCGTTTTCGAGGCTTGCGAAGTCAAAAAAAACGGAGTTTACTGGGGTAAATGAGTATTTTTTTAACGAGCGTAACGAAGAAAACGGATATTATGGACAAACACTAATTAATTTCTTCAACAGTTAAGGTATCATTAAAAATTAAATTATCATCCTTTATTTGTTTCAAAAGCTTTTTGTGCCTTAAATATCCTTCTTTGGGAATTTTTATAGAATAAGTTTTTTTTGCTTTGTTTGTTAAATGGTCGGTTCTTAACCATGGATTGAAATATTTTAAAATTTTATAATTTATTTTATGTTTATGGGCAAAATTAACAAGGTCGGGGATTGAATAATTTATTGTTATCTCTTTGGTTGGAATAACAGGATAAAAGTCTTTTTCTCTTAAATAAAATCCATAGTTTGTCGGATTCTCAAAAATAGTTTTTATTGCAAGTATCCTAAAAATATATCGAGAAGTTTCATCATTTAAAAACAAGCTATAATAATTAGTAATTTTTTGTTTGTCCAAAGCCTGGTTAATTCTTCTTTTACCTGCATTATATGAGGCTGCAACCAGTGTCCAGTTTTTATAATTTTCATAAGCTTCTTTCAAATATTCACATGCAGCTTTTGTTGATTTTTCAACATTATATCTTTCATCAACCTCATTATTTATTTCCAGTCCGTAAGTTTTGCCTGTGTCTTTTAAAAATTGCCAGAAGCCAACAGCATTTTTTGGTGAAACAGCATTTATAAAACTACTTTCAATTAGTGCGAGGTATTTAAAATCATCAGGCACTTCATTTTCTTTTAATATAGGTTCAATAATAGGAAACCATCTGTATGCCCTTTTAAATAAAAGCAATGTAGAAGAATGCCAGTATGTATTCACTATTAGTTCACGATCGAGACTCTCACGGACATAGAAAAGATTAAGAGGGGTATCCTCTTCTGCAAAATCAATCTTTTCGGGAATTTCAACAGAAAATATTTTATAATTTTTTCGGAATGCAGTCCTGTAATCTTTGTCTGACTCATTTTTCTTAGTAGTAGAAAACAGGAACAACTTAAAAATGATAAAAATTATTATAAGACCTGATAAGCTAAAAAATATTTTCTTCATAAAATTTCTAAATTAGGTAGTGTAAAGGAATTTGCTGTTAAGTTCTTTAAAAGTCGGTGCTGTCTTATCTTTTTCCGAAAGGGTAGGATTACCGGTTTCCCAATCAATGTTCAAATCAGGATCATTCCATAATATACTTCCTTCTGATTCTTTATTATAAACATTAGTACATTTATAAAAGAAAACAGTATTATCTTTTAGAGTAATAAAACCATGAGCAAATCCTGGAGGTATCCAGTACATCATTTTATTAGATTCTGATAAAATAATTGAAGCCCATTTTCCATAAGTCGGTGATTTTTTTCTTATATCTACTGCAACATCCAAAACAACTCCTTTCATAACTCTTACTAATTTCCCTTGTGCGAAAGGCGGATTTTGAAAGTGTAAACCTCTTAATACTCCTTTTTGTGATTTTGATTCGTTATCCTGTATAAAATCAAAATTTATTCCTGCCTGTTCAAATTTTTCTTTTTGATATGATTCGAAAAAGTAACCACGATCATCTATAAATACCTCAGGTTTAATAATTAATAAATCCGGTATTTCTGTTTTAATTATTTGCATAATTTATTGTTTTTTTTATCAAGTTTACAAATTTAAATAAAATTACTACAAATGAATAACTTCACCATGAGCAGCAGCAGCAGCCTCCATAACTGCTTCTGACATGGTTGGATGTGGATGAATGGATTTGATGATTTCCTTTCCTTTTATTCCTGATTTTTTGGCAATAACAGCTTCGGCTATCATTTCAGTAACATTATCTCCAATCATACAAGCACCGAGCAATTTATCGGATTTTGCATCAAAGATAAGTTTTATAAATCCCTCTCTTGATCCGGTAGCACTTGCTTTGCCCGAAGCCATAAAAGGAAATTTACCTGTTATTATTTCATAAGCTGCTTCTTTTGCTGCTTTTTCATTTAACCCAACAGAAGCAACTTCAGGGCTTGTATATGTGCATGCAGGAATATTACCATAATCAATTGGCTTAGGATTTAATCCTGCAATGTTTTCAACACAGGTTATTCCTTCGGCAGAAGCTACATGAGCTAATGCCGGTCCCGGAATAATATCACCTATTGCATAATACCCTTTAACATTTGTTTTGTAAAATTCATCGACAATTACTTTTCCTTTTTCCGTTTTTATTCCTGTTTGTTCCAAGCCGATACCATTAATATTAGTTGTTATACCGACTGCTAACAGAACAATTTCAGCTTCAACAAATACTTCACCTTTTTTTGTTTTTATCTTTACCTTACATACATCTCCAGAAGTATCCACCGATTCAACAGATGAACCTGTCAACACTTTCATTTTGTTCTTTTTAAAGCATCTTTCAAGATGTTTTGATACTTCTTCATCTTCGAGAGGAACAACATTCGGTAAAAATTCAACAAGAGTAACTTTTGTGCCGAGTGAATTATAAAAACAAGCAAATTCAGAGCCAATTGCCCCTGAACCAACAACAA
>JAIOSH010000021.1 GCA_021107685.1 Bacteroidales bacterium
AAGGTTTTTCTAATGCTCCTTCTGCCGAATAAGCAACATCAGTTTCAAAACCCTCACTTTCAAGATTAAATTGTAGAATCTCACATAAATCTTCCTCATCATCAACTATTAATATTTTTGCTTTCATCTGTTTATTTTTTTAGTTAGTTTATTTTTAAGCACTTATGGTTTTTGATTACTGGCTTTTGGCTATTGTTTTTTTTAATAGCTAACAGCCAACAGCCAATAGCTAATAGCATATATAATCATTCCCTTCCCGAAAAATCGGGACAAGTTGTGTGTCAAAATTTACTTGTCATGAATGTTTCATCTGTTTATATTTTTTTATGCCTCATATCTGTTCCCTCTAATGAATAGATAGATGCCTCAGCTATATTTGTTGCATGGTCAGCCATTCTTTCAATATTCGATACAATTTCTTTAATATTTATATAACTAAATAACATTTGTTGAATTTCTTTGTTAATATCGCTTTTCTTAATTGCCTTTTTAAGTAATTTACGATTTAATTCATCAACAACTTCATCGTTTTTTATAGTCCATATAGCATATTCTTTATCGGAATTTATAAAAGATATCAGCGATTTTTTTACCATATTGGTACTAAATATTAACATATTAGAAATAACATCTTGTAAATTGGCAAATAATTCAGGGTCTTTAATTTTAATAATAAAATTGATAATATTAAGAATTATATCACCAATCCGTTCAAGATTAATCGACATACGAAAGCATGCCATAATTTTTCGCAGATCAGTTGCCATAGGATTATATAAAACTATGGTATTAATAATTTTTTCACTTATATCGACTTCAAATTTATCAAATTTTTTTTCATTTTTCATAATCTGTTGATAAATGTTATCCGGTATTTTTATTTCGCCTGAATTAACAATATTTTCCAATATGTCTAATTGTTGCAATATTAGGTTAGCAAACTTTTCAAAATCTACAAGTATGTCTTTAATTGCATTTTCTTTTTTTAAGCTCATAATTTTAATTTTTTTAGTTTTACTGTGCAAATTTTTGCCGGTCATTTGCTTCGCTGCCTGCCCCGTAAAATACTTTTTACCGGGGTCATTCAATAGTATTTCCATTAATAATTAATCATTAACAATTAACAATTCATATTACCCAAATTTTCCTGTCAAATATTCTTCGGTTTTTTTATTAACCGGGTTTGTAAACAGTTCTTTTGTTTTTCCATATTCTATTAACTCGCCAAGATACATAAACATTGAAAAATCAGAAATACGTGCTGCCTGGCTCATATTATGTGTAACAAGAATTATTGTATATTTTTTTTTCAGTTCTGTGAGTAAATCTTCAATCTTAGCAGTTGCTATAGGGTCAAGTGCCGAAGTTGGTTCATCCATAAGGATTATTTCCGGTTGAAATGCTAAAGTGCGGGCAACACAAAGCCTTTGCTGCTGTCCACCGGATAAGAAAGTGCCGCGTTTGTGTAAGGAATCTTTAACTTCATCCCATAAAACCACATCACATAAAGATTTTTCAACAATTTTATCTTTTTTACTTCTTTTTATTCTCGTCCCGTTTAATTTATATCCTGCTATTACATTATCATAAATGCTCATCGTCGGGAAAGGGTTAGGTCGCTGAAAAACCATTCCTATTTTTTGTCTGAGCTTTATTGAAGGAATTGAAGAAATATCTTTATTATCAAGATAAATTTTCCCAAGTGTTTGAATGCTGGGATAAAGCTCGTGCATACGGTTAATTGCTCTTAATAAAGTGCTTTTCCCGCATCCCGAAGGTCCCATAATTGCTGTTATTGAATTTTTTTTAACACCTGCACTAACGTCCTTTACGGCATATTTACCTTTTTCATAAGAAACCGATAAATTTTCGATTGTTAATACCGGATTTTTTATATCAATTATAGCTTTATTCATTTCAATTGTATTTCTTTGCAATTCTTTTAACAATAATATTAAGTATTAAAACAAATCCCATCAGGAACAATGATGAACTCCAAACTAAATCAAGCAGGTTGGGGTCGTTATAAAATTCCCAAATTAGCAAAGGTACAGCACTTGTTGGTTTAGTAACATCAAAATTAATAACAGAACTTCCCAAAGCCGTAAGCATTAAAGGAGCTGTTTCTCCGAGAACCCTTGATATGGCAAGCAATATTCCTGTCAGCAAGCCACCCATTCCTGTTGGAAGCAGCACTTTAAAAATTATTTTATGATAAGGAACTCCGAGAGACATAGCTGCTTCTTTGATTGTTAGCGGTATCATTTTTAGTGTTTCCTCTGTTGACTTTATTATTAAGGGCAACATCATTATTGCTAATGATATGCTTCCGGCAAATGCTGAAAATCCCTTAGTTATATTTATTACAATCCATAAATAAGATATAATACCGAGTACTATTGAAGGTACACCCTGTAAAATTTCAGAAATATTTCTGATGATATTTGCAAATAGCTTATCCTGATTTTCCGAAAGATATATTCCTGTTAAAATACCGGCAGGTATAGCCATCACCGATGCAAGAAGAACCATTAATATACTACCTGTAATTCCGTTTGCAATACCACCCGGGATAATTTCACCGTTAGCAATTGCAGTCATAGCCTCTAATGTATTTGGTGCAACATTATAAAAAAAATCCAGATTTATCTGCCTTATTCCTTTAATTATTAATTTTGCTATAATAAAAATCACAGGCGAAATCGCAATCATTGACATAAAAATCATAAAGCAAAAAAATACCTTGTTTTTTGCAAGACGAAAAGAAAATCCATCGGTCTGTATTTTTTTGTATTTCAATAGTATTTCCATTAACCATTTAGCTATTTGGTACTTGCACGAAAACGTTGCTTCTTGTCATTTCGACCAAAGGGAGAAATCCCCATCAGTCTGTATATCAGTGTATGAGATTTCTCGCTCCACTCGAAATGACAGTTTTGAATAGTTTTCGTGCAAGCACTATTTATATCCTTAACCTCAGTCTTAGCCTTCATCTATGACAACTTTTTAATAATTAACTTACCTGTTGAATTTACAATACCCGTGATTAGAAAAAGCAAAAGACCGATAGCAATCAAAGAGCTTAGTTTTAATCCTTCGGCTTCTCCGAATTGATTTGCGATAACACTTGCCATTGTATTGCCTGTATCAAAGAGACCTCTCGGGACAATGTTTGTATTTCCTATCAACATAGTAATAGCCATTGTTTCTCCAAGTGCTCTTCCAAAAGCAAGAATATAACTTGCAACTATTCCTGACCGGGCTGATGGTATTATTACATTAGTAATGACTTCCCATTGTGTTGCTCCCAATGAATATGCTGCTTCTTTAAGTTCATTAGGAACCATCTTAATAATTTCACTACTTAAAGATGTAGCATAAGGAATGATCATAATAGATAAAATAAGGGCTGAAGTAAATATTCCAAATCCTTGTTCATTAAAACTTAAATCTACAATCAATGGTTTAATAACATAAAACCCCCATAAACCGTAAACAATAGAAGGAATGCCTGCAAGCAGATCAACCATTGAACCTATAATAGCTGCTATTTTAGTATTCTTAAAATATTCACCCAAAAAAAGTGAAGCTGAAAAAGACATTGGAATGCATAGTAATAATGCAAGGATTGAAGTTATTAAAGTTCCTGCGATAAAAGGTAAAGCTCCGTATTTTTCTCTGCCTTCAGTCGGATCCCATTCAGAAGAAAAAATAAATTTTAAGCCAAATTCATCAAAAGCCGGTAAAGCTCCGATAACAAGCGAGTAAACTATACCGGTTGCCGTGAGTAATATTATTAAAGATGCAATAAATAAAACAACTTTTGTTATTTTTTCCCCGTTCATTCGATTGTTATTTGCTTTGCTGTCATTCGCTTCGTATTTCCATTTAACAATTATAACAATTTAACCATTCAACCATAAAACTATTTTTATACTGAGCGA
>JAIOSH010000363.1 GCA_021107685.1 Bacteroidales bacterium
CTGTCGACAAATGATTGGGATCAAATTTGAATAACTTTATTTGTTGATCATTACTTTCTGATATCAGTTTCATTTGCCTGATATTATTTAAAGAATCAAAATATCTATCCCTTGATTTTTCAAAGAATAACATTTCTTTTTCAAATTCAGAAGAGTCAAACTCAGTATTATTTGTAAATTTTGGCAGCAATACATTGATCAATAGCAGGGTTAATATCAGCGAAAGCAAAACAAAAATCCCTTGTCTTTCTCTTTTGTTAAAACTAAAATATTCTTTCAGGAATCGTAACATTTTGATTGGTTGTTTTTATTTAATAACAAAATCGAAAAAATGTTCCTGAATTTGTAAGTTCAAATAGAAAATATGATTTAATAATCGTTAATGGAAAAAAAAGAACAAAAAAAATAAAGTATTTTATACCTTTGTAAAAAGAAAAATTTAAAATAAATGAACTTAATAGAAAAATATACAACTGAATTTGAAAATGCCCTGAACAAATTTGTTGAAGAACTAAAGTATTACGTTTCAACAGATACAGGCGATTGGACAATAAAGGGGTTTATTGATATTTACAAAAACATTTATACTATTTCATCGGACACAAAAATTATTTCCAAGATATTGGAAATACATATTTTTCCTGAAATTTTAAGATTTGCCGAAAAAGCCGGTTATAAATTAATTCTTGCTGAACATCAAAATTGGTATCCTGACCTTACTTTTATTCACAAACAAAATGATAAAATCAAATTCGCACTTGATTTAAAAACTACATTCCGAAGAAATAATAAATCAGCAGGGTTTACACTTGGGAGTCACGGAAGTTACTTTAAAGAAAGGGATAAGGATAAAAATATTCAATTTCCATACAATCAATATACGGGTCATTACTGTTTAGGAATCATATATACAAGAGTTGATTTTGAAGATGATTTGGCTGAAACAGAGATATACCAAGTAAATGAACTTACTGAACAGTATGGAAGTGGAAACGACCCAATTGGAGAAAGACAAGTAACTAAAATAGATAACCTAAAATCAATTACTTCAGTAATTAAAGATTTCGACTTTTTTGCAGCTCCAAAATGGAAAATTGCAAGTGATAGTCAGGGTTCTGGAAACACAGCAAATATTGGTTCAATAAAAGACATTGATGATTTAAAAGTCGGTAATGGTGTTTTTAGTCAACTTGGCGAAGAATGGTTTGATGAATATTGGATGAATTATGGAACAGCCACAATGATAAAGAATGGTAAAACGGTTAAAATTACAAGCATTTGGGATTTCTTAGAATTTAAGGGAAGAACAGATTTATTTGATAAAGTTGTTGCAAAAGGAGCAAAAAGAAGAAAAAAATGAAAGTATTTGTGCCACCCATAAAATCGCAAGGAATAAAAACGAAACTCGTTAATTGGATTTCCTCTAATGTTGGAAATATTCAATATGATAGATGGGTAGAACCGTTTATGGGAACAGGTGTTGTTGCATTTAACGTACGACCTAAAAATGATCTTCTATGCGATAGTAATCCTCACTTAATAACCTTTTACAAAGCTTTACAGTCTAAGGAAATAACAAGTGGTTTAGTAAAAAATTATCTTACTAAAGAAGGAGAAAAACTTCTAAAGTCAAATGGAGATTATTATTACGAAGTAAGAAATAGATTTAATTCAGAGGGAAACCCGCTTGATTTTTTGTTTTTAAGTCGTTCGTGTTTTAATGGTATGATGAGGTTTAATAGGAAAGGTGGCTTTAATGTTCCTTTTTGTAAAAAGCCTAATCGTTTTGCTCAAGCTTTGATAACAAAAATTACTAACCAAGTTGAAAATATTTCTCAAATAATTGAGTTCGGAAATTATATATTTAAAAACCAAGATTATAAAAAAACTTTAAAAGAAATAAATCCTAATGACTTTGTTTATTCTGATCCTCCTTATATTGGAAGACATGTAGATTATTTTGATTCATGGTCAGAAGAAGAAGAAATTGTTTTAAATAAGGGCTTAATTAGTTCCAATGCTAAATTCATACTTTCAACTTGGTTAAGCAACAAATATAGAACAAATGATTATGTGTTTTCTATTTGGAAAGAGTGTTTCGTTTCAACAAAGGAACATTTTTATCATGTGGGAGGTAAAGAAACTAACAGAAATGCAGTCTATGAAGCACTATTATCGAATATCAAATTGAAAGATAGCATTTCTAATTTTGAAATGAAATCACGAATTGAATTAAACGAATCTCAACTTACTACTACAGAGAAAAAACATGAGGTTCCATTACAATTAGCAATGGCACTTGAGGAAGAACAAAAGTATCTGAACAAAAGTAATACCTAATAAGAGTTTCATTATATTCTTGAGGAAGAAATTTTTATTTCATCATTCACGCATTTAATCATTTATACTTCTTTATTTCTCCACTTTTCAGCCGCGACATATAAGATTTTAGATCTTTTCTTACTTCACCGGATAAAAGTAATAAACCGAAAATATTTGGAAAAGCCATGCTAAGAATCATCATATCCGAGAAATCAAT
>JAIOSH010000519.1 GCA_021107685.1 Bacteroidales bacterium
ATAAAGTTATAAATATTTTATACACATAAAATAAAAACCGGACATTTAGTCCCGAAATTTCGGGATGAAATTTTGTCCTGAAACTTCGGGAATTAACGATTAACCCCGATACGATAAAGGTACGGGGCAGGCTGATTTCAGATTTTTCTTGTTGAATGTAGTAAAATATTCCATAGTGTTAATTTTTGATTGATTGAATTGCAATTCTGTAAGTTTTTAAATAACTTTAGGCACTCCAAATTTTAGGCACTTTAAGTACTGAATAGTTACAGTTCATCTCCTGAATGCATTTAAAATATTAAATTTATTAATAATAATAACAGGATAAATCGCAGCAAGCAAAGTAATAATAAATACAGTGATCCCCTGATTTACAAAAATATATGGTGCCAATGAAAATGGTAAAATGGGATCCATATTGTATTCAATAGCCATTTTTGCCATGTCACCTGTAAGCGGTATCGGATTATAATAAAAATAAATCAAAAGCGGCAAGCTAAGTAAAATACCGGAAATTACTCCAATAATTCCAATAAAGATAGTTTCGGATAATACAACTTTTGTCAATTTTCCTCGTCGCATACCAACAGCTACCATAACTGCAAATTCTTTACGGCGTTCCATGGTCATCATCAATACCGTACCGAATATTCCAAAAGCTATTATTATATAAAGTATAGCCAGCATAATGATTCCGCCGGCATTATCACTTTGTATTGATTGTACTATTTCAGTTAACATTTTTCTCCAGCTAATTACTTCGTATTCATTACCAAGTGAATTTTTTAATTCATTAATAGTTTTATTAAGCCTTGAAGGTTTATGCAACATTATGGCAACAGAAGTCAATAAATCAGGCACATAAGGGGAGATAAAATCTTGTGCATTACCTAAGCTCATGTAAACCATTAGGTTATCCATTTGTGGTGATGGAAAATGCAATATTCCTACAATTCTGTATTTACCTGCTGCTGTAATTCCCTGAAAACCTTGCCCTAATAAAACCAGAGTGTCATTAACATCTACTTTAAGATATTTTGCTAATTTTTCTGCGACAAGAATGCCATTATCATTTTTATTCAAATATCTGCCTTTTATGATTTTATTGGCAAGGTGAGTTTGTTTGTTTTCTATTTCCGGGTCAGTACCTATGAGCATAACTCCTTTGGTTTGCTCTTCATAAGACCCTAATGCAAAAGATTCAAGGCGGGGAATTAATGAACTGACATTTTTTACTTTTTTGATTTTTTCTTTAAAAGTTTCAGAATAAACAAAAGAACGGTTAATTGATTTCTTATTCCAATAGCCGCTGTCATGCACCTGAATATACCCGACTTGAGTTATTCCTGCCAATATCATATTATCATAACTGCCGATTTGCATCGAACGCATGAACATTGCCAGAAAAACTGCCAGTAGAATTGATGCAGTAGTAATAAATGTCCTTTTTTTATTCCGCCACAGATTCCGCCAGGCTATTTTGATTAATGTCTTCATCCGTAATTAATTATCAATTATTAATAATTAATCATTTTCTTTCACGTAATCTTTGCATCATTTGCTGTGAAAAAAAAATTTCATTTATAGTTGGAATATTGAATTTTTGATATGTAATGTCTATTATGGTTTTTTGTCCTTTTTTATCCATAGGAGTCATTGTAAGTTTTGTCGGCAAACTTCTGTCGCCCATTTTTTCAATTTCCGTGCATGTTTCCAAATTTACAAGTTTTATATTGTCATCATAATATTCGGCTTTTAACTGGTAGAAATCTTTTTTGGCTATCCACATAATAATTTTACCCCAAACCACAGGAGCTTCAGGCAAAGGAATTAATTCAATTTTATAGCAATCATAGTTTTCAATTGTTTCATTACCGATAAATTTATGAGTATAGTCAGTGATGATAGAGTTTTCTTTCATCAGGTCTTCATTTGTGAAATCCGAACCCATCCACGACTGCATCATCATTGAAGGGGGTATTTTTATCATCCTGTCAATTGAAGGCATCCAGTTCCACATATCCGATTTCCTTTTCATAAAAACCTGTCCTTTGTCGCGGGCAGGTGCTGTTATTAAAATCATATAATAATCGCTTCCCATTGACCAGCTTTGCATTGATATTGACCTTGTCCATTCGGGACGAATTATAGTCATGGTCATATCGCTGACACTTGATTTTCCTAAGAACAGGTCTTTGGCGTTTTTTACCACTTGCTTTGCAGTTAAATTTTCCTGTGCATTTATATTAATCATCAATGATAAGATGATCAAGATACTTAGAATTAATTTTTTTATCTTTAGATTTTTCATTGCTATGAATTTTTTTCAATTAATATGTCTTTAATAGTATCAATAGGAAAATTATCAGGGTCAACAATGTAGTTCAAACTAAGACCATCTATTATTGCACCGAATAATTTTGCCTCTGCTTCGGGTTTTTTTATTCCTTTTGTTTTAAAAAAATTAGAAATTATCAATTAAAGATTGTGGAATCAGGTTGCCGCTTTCAATTATTTGAGACCTTTGACATCCAGCCCTGTTGCAGATACCGACACAATTAGCATAGTCATTTTGTTTGTTTAAGAAAAAAGCCACAATGTCTGCTTTACAAACACATTGTGAATAAATTGGCAATTTAGTATCGCAAAAAGGACAAAATATTTCAATAATATCTCCTTCTTTCATGTCAATATCAAAACATATACTTGATTTTGCACCATAAATCGGGCTTAATGCAAGATACCCGGTTTTCTCTCCTTTTTTACCTTTTATCAAAATACCTGGAAATGTATTAAAAATAGCACTTTTGCTTATAAGATTATGACCATTAGGACAATATAGCTCATTTACCACAAGCACTTTATCATTATTGACAATATCTTCTTTTTTTATAGGGTTGGGTATAATCATTATACCCTTTTTGTTAAAACGTTCCATAAAATTTTAGTCTCATTTAATAATTAGTGTATTAAATTTCTTTAATCAAATCAAGAAAATGTTTATATGGGATAGCTGCAAGGCTCTCTGCCTGTGAGGCTCCATTTGCACGGCTGATTAAAGATACTTTAGCCGCAGTATCCGTATCAGGGGCTTCGTATATATCAATAAAGTCATACTGTCCTAAAATTGCATAATGAGCAATAAACTTTACTTCGGGGCATTTATTTTTTACCTGTTCAAGGAAATCACTCCCTAATTTTGCCCTGTCTTTCATTTGCTTTGAAAGTTCAGGTGATAATTTTGTTAATAAAATGTAAGTTTGCATTTTTTACCTCCTAAATTATTTTAGAATTATTTAATAAAAATTTTTTGCAATATAAGAAAATATTTATGATTTCCAAAGTAAATAAGTAAATAAAAAATTATTTACCCGGGCATTGATTAACTACATTTTCTTTGATATTTTTATTACCATAAGCTTTATCAAAAGCATTGGAAAATTGTTTGGCAAGTTTTAGAGCTGTTTTATCATAATTTTGTTTATCTTTCCATGTATTTTTGGGAAATAGCATTTCAGAAGGCACACCGGGACAAGTTTTTGGAATATCAAGATGAAACAGTTTGTCTTTCATATATTCAACATTTTCAAGTTGACCTGATAAAGCTGCATTAACCATTGCCCTTGTAAGGTTGATATCAATACGTTTGCCTGTTCCGTAGGCGCCACCACTCCATCCTGTATTTATAAGAAAAACGTTTGTATTGTATTTATCCATTTTTTTTCCAAGCATATCAGCATATACATCAGGATTACCGGGCATGAATGGTTGTCCGAAAAATCTTGAGAATGTCGCTTGTGGTTCGGTTACTCCTGTTTCAGTACCTGCCAATTTACTTGTATAACCCATTAAAAACCATAGCATAGCCTGGTCGGCACTTAATTTTGAAACAGGTGGCAATACGCCGTAAGCATCTGCTGTAAGAAATAATATTGTTTTTGGATGGTCTGCTGTTGATAATTCTTTAATATTTCTTAAATATACGAGCGGATAAGAGGCTCTCGAATTAGGTGTAAACCTATCATCAAAATAATCTATTTTCCCATTAGGATAAATCATTGCATTTTCAATAATAGCTCCATGGTTCAGGTAATTATCTTTATGCATAACAGCATCATAAATATCTTTTTCCTTAATGGGATCAATATTTATCATTTTAGCATAACATCCGTTTTCAAAATTAGCAATACCATCATTGCTCCATCCATGTTCGTCATCTCCTAATAAAGCTCTTGTAGGGTCGGCTGACAGAGAAGTTTTTCCTGTTCCTGATAATCCGAGCAATAAAGCTGAATTTCCATCTTCGCCTTCATTAGCAGAACAATGCAATGGGAGGATACCTTCTATTGGTAAATAGTAATTCATAACAGTAAAAATCAATTTTTTAACACTTCCCATGTATGCAGAACCGACAATAATACCGATTCTTCGGTCAAAATCCATGGCAACAACCATATCAGATGTATTTCCATTAGGTAATTTTCTTAACCTGCCTTCATATTTTGAAGCATCTAATTTATTATAAGGTAATGATAATAAATAGAAATCTTTTTTATAAAACACGCTTTTTTGCAATTCATCGGGGATGGTCCTAAACATATTATCAGTAAAAAGAGAGGTCATTGCATGGTCGGTAACAACTTTTACAGGTAAGGCATATTTAACATCAGCACCGACAACCCTGTCAGTAACATATATTTTTCTTTTCTCTGCCATTATTTTTAAGGCATCTTCAAATACCATATTAAATGTTTCTTCATCAATAGGGATATTATTTGGCGAGTTCCAGTCAATATTTTTTTCACTTATTGGTCTTTTAACAATTACTGTATCTTTAGGGCTTCTTCCTGTTGATTCAATTGGCGTCCATGTTGCCAAAGCACCACCTTTAGCAATAATAGCTTCTTTTTTATTTATAACTTCCTGAATAATATCTATTCTGTTAATGTTTGATAATATATTTTGGTGAGCTTTAACTGCATCATCCAATTTAATTTTTAAATCCATTTTAATTATATTTATAAGTGAATATTGTATTGATTTCTATTTTATTTTTTCTTTAATTGTAGCCTGAGCAGCAGATAATCTTGCAATAGGGACTCTGAAAGGGGAGCAACTTACATAGTCTAAACCTATTTTATTACAGAATTCTATTGAGCTTGGTTCACCGCCATGTTCGCCACAAATTCCTAATTTTAGGTTTTTACGTGTTTTTCTTCCTTTTATACAAGCCATTTCAATTAATTGTCCAACACCGGCTTGATCGAGAATCTGGAAAGGGTCATGTTTTAAAATCCCTTTATTAATATAAATTTTTAAAAATTTTCCGGCATCATCTCTTGAATACCCGAATGTCATTTGAGTAAGGTCATTTGTTCCGAATGAGAAGAACTCGGCAGATTCTGCAATTTTATCGGCTATTAATGCTGCTCTTGGAATTTCTAACATTGTTCCAACTAAATAGTCAATTTTATCATTTCTTTCATTAAATACTTTTTCAGCAGTGGCTCTTACAATATCTTCCTGCATTTTCATTTCCATTAATGTTCCTGTTAAAGGTATCATGATTTCAGGATGTGCATTTATACCTTTTGCTTTCAGATTAAGGGCTGCTTCTATGATTGCACGTGTTTGAGTTTCAGAAATTTCAGGATAAGTATTTCCCAGTCGGCAGCCTCTGTGACCTAACATAGGATTAAATTCGGAAAGACTTTCAACTTTTGCTTTTATTTCTTCAAAACTTATTCCCATTACTTCAGCCATTTCCTGTTGTCCTTTTTCGTCGTGAGGGACAAATTCATGTAATGGTGGGTCGAGTAATCTGATAGTAACAGGTAAATCGTGCATAGCTTCAAAAATTCCTTCAAAATCAGTTCTTTGTAATGGTAATAATTTTTCCAATGCTTTTCTTCTATCTGCTTCATCCTCGGCAAGTATCATTTCACGCATTGCTACAATTTTATTATCTCCAAAGAACATGTGTTCAGTACGTGTTAGTCCTATACCTTTAGCACCAAATTCTCTGGCAACTTTCGCATCAAAAGGAGTATCGGCATTTGTTCTTACATACATTCTTGAATGTTTATCAGCAAGTATCATTAATTTGTTAAAATCACCACTTAATTCGGGTTCTCTTGTTTGGATTTTTCCTTCATATACTTCGCCTGTGCTACCATTAAGTGATATCCAATCTCCTTCATAAAAAGTAATATCATCGCAAGTTAATGTTCTTTTTTTATAATCAATAACAATACTTCCTGCTCCTGAAACACAACATTTTCCCATTCCACGTGCAACTACAGCAGCATGGGAAGTCATTCCCCCGCGGGAAGTAAGAATACCTTCGGCAATATTCATTCCTTTTAAATCTTCTGGAGAAGTTTCAATACGAACAAGAATTACTTTTTTGTTTTTGGCAGCCCATTCTTCTGCTTCATCAGCATGAAATACTATTTGTCCTGTTGAAGCACCTGGTGATGCAGGTAATCCTTTTGCCACGATTTTAGATATATCAATAGCTTTTTTATCAAAAACAGGGTGTAGTAATTCGTCTAATCTATTTGGTTCAACACGCAACAAGGCTGTTTCTTCGTCAAATTTACCTTCTTCAAGCATATCCATAGCTATTTTAACCATTGCAGCACCTGTTCGTTTTCCGTTTCGTGTTTGAAGCAGCCATAATTTACCTTCCTGTATTGTAAATTCAAGGTCTTGCATATCTTTATAATGATCTTCCAATTTTTTCTGTATTTCAAAAAGTCCTTTATAGATTTTCGGCATAGCTTCTTCAAGTGAAGGAAACTTATCAACTCTTTCTTCTTCTGAAATATTTGCAAGCTTAGCCCATCGAAGCGAACCTTCTTTAGTGATTTGCCGGGGTGTTCTGATTCCAGCTACTACATCTTCGCCCTGTGCATCAATTAAATATTCTCCTGTGAATATATTTTCGCCAGTAGCTGCATCTCTTGTAAAAGCAACACCTGTTCCTGAACTATCACCCATATTACCAAATACCATTGCCTGAACATTAATAGCAGTTCCCCATTCAGCAGGTATATTATTAAGTTTTCTGTAAAAAATAGCTCTTTCATTCATCCAGCTATCAAATACTGCCATTATTGAACCCCAAAGTTGTTCCCATGGGTCATCAGGAAAATCTTTACCTGTAACACTTTTTGTAGCTTTCTTAAATTCTGCTACTAATTCTTTTAGATCATCAGAGCTTAGTTCTGCATCATCAATAATATTTTTTTCTTCTTTAACTTTTTCTATAATTTCTTCAAATGGATCAATATCCTCTTTAGATGCGGGTTTCATTCCGAGAACAACATCACCGTACATTTGAACAAACCTTCTGTATGAGTCCCAGACAAAACGCTCATTACCTGTCTTTTTTATAATACCTTCCAATGCAATATCATTTAATCCCAGATTAAGAACAGTATCCATCATCCCGGGCATAGAAGCTCTTGCACCTGAACGAACTGAAAGTAAACAGGGATTATTTTTATCACCGAATTTTGTTCCCATGATTTCTTCAATATTTTTTATTGCTTCTTCTACTTCAGGTTTTATAAGATTTATTACATAATCTCTTCCTTTGGTATTATACAATGTACAGATTTCTGTAGTAATTGTAAATCCGGGAGGTACAGGTATTCCAATAAGGTTCATTTCTGCAAGGTTTGCACCTTTACCACCAAGTAAATTTTTCATTTCTGCTTTGCCATCAGCTTTTTTATTGCCAAAAACATATACATTTTTGTTGTTCTCGTCATTAGTCATATTAATTTTTCCTCTTTAATTATAAATTGATTTTAAATTTTAACAGGGTGCGAATATATAAATTTTTTGTAGCTAATCAGCATTAAATTAACAATAAAAATCTCTTGGTAAATATTATTATTTGGGGTATAAGGGAAATAAGGGGAATAGGGGAAATAAGGTAATATGGGCATTAGTATCCTTATACCTGGGGTGTTATAAATCTTTAGTTATCGAATTTTTTCACATTTTACATGTTTGATGTTTGTATTAATAAAAAAGGCTAAATAATATTTTGAGGTGCTGGGGTATATAATAATTTGATTACTTTTATAGCATCTTCTTTAAGTTTTGTTTTCTTTCGATTGGAAAAGATAAAAAGAAGTTCACACAATCCGCAGAGCG
>JAIOSH010000443.1 GCA_021107685.1 Bacteroidales bacterium
ACCGGAGTTTGCTCAACTACCGGAGTTTGCTCAACTACTGATTTTTTCTTAGACCCTGCTCCCACGGTGGTTGAGCTTGTCGAAACCACCTCTTGCTTGTCTCCTCCTTTCCCAAATTGTGTGTAATTTTTTGATAACTTAGGTAGTTGTTCGTGCTGCCCATTTATCAGGGCTTCTTTTTTTTTTCTACTCCAGCCCTGAACTTGTTTTTCCCGATAAAAGGCTTTATCAACCCTTGAAAATTTTTCATAATATACCAATTTTACAGGCAAACGCTTTTTGGTATGATTTGCTCCTTCTCCATTATTATGTTGCGTCAAACGTAACTCTAAATTATTTGTGCTGCCAGTATAATAACTACCATCAGCACACTCCAGTATGTACATATATCCTCTCTTCATAGTACCATTACAATTCCCTTATTTCATTCAACAATTTTTCGGCATCTTTTTCCAGTTTCCAAAACTCTTTAATCAACTCATCGCTTGGAGTTGGTTCCCTGTATTTGTAGAAATATTTGTTTGGCAATATTTCATAACCTAATTGTTCGTATTCTTTCCAACGGATAATCTCATAATCAATCTCTTTTGCTAAAAAGGCATTTATGTATGCTTTTTTATTTTCCTGGGTCCTGTCGAAAGGAATATACTCGTTATCCACAATATAATGGCGGTGGTTAAAGGTAGCTTCTTTGTCCTGTTGTTTAAACCATTTTTTTATGTCGTTTATGGTTTTGTTTTTCAATTGTGCTACTTTGTTTTTTAGCTTTTCAGCTACCAAAGTTTCAAATGCTTTTTTCCCATCGTAAGGTAATTCCAATTTTATGCTTTCACCTTTAGTAAATGGAGAAAAAATATTTATATAAAATGTCATATCTCCATACAGGTCGAAACGCTTTTTGGCATTGCCGTTGTTCAACTGCACATCAAAAGCTTCGGTAATCCACATTTGCACGCCGTTTTCATCCTCCTGCCAAAAAACTACTTCTACTTTATGAAAAGCAAAATCGGTGGAATGGAAAAGTTTACTTTGTTCTGTTTCCTGTCGGTTTTTAAACTGTTTATGTATCCACTTTCTGTGTTTATCTGTAATGCGGTGGCGTTTGTTTCCAAAGGATTTGGGTTCTTTTTCAAACTTATCACGAGCATTTATTATCAGTACTTTGTCTTTTTTGTTTTTGGGCTTGTTATTATTAAGCAACCAAACATAGGTGTAAATGCCGGTATTGTAAAACATCTGGTCGGGCAGCATTACAATGGTATCCAGCAAATCGTTTTGCAGAATGTGTCGTCGTATTTCACTTTCACCTTGTGTGGCATCTCCATTACTTAGCGGAGAACCATTAAACAAAATGGCAATTTTTGCACCACCCTTATTTTTCGGTTTCATCTTTTCAATCATGGTGAGTAAAAAGAGCAAAGCCCCATCATTGCTGGGCGACATGCCCCAGGCATAACGGGAAGTAGCCAAACGCCCCACATCATTTTTATACTCGCTCCAATCAACGCCAAATGGCGGATTAGAAATCAAATAATCAAAGTGTTCACCGGCATGTTGGTCGCCATCGTCTTCAATGCTTTCTATATCTGGAATTAATGAATTTCCGTGTGTTATGTTTATATGGCTTTCACCTTTCAAAATCATGTCAGCTTTGCAAAGGGCATAGTTTTGGGCAAGTAATTCTTGACCGTTCAGCAATACAAGGTCTTCAACATTTTTAAGCCCTTTTTCAGTTTCAGCTTTATCGGCAATATGTTCTTTTGCAATGGAAAGCATACCGCCCGTGCCACAAGCAGGGTCATAAACAGAAATTGCTTTAGTTGCTTTTTCAGGTTCAAAATCAATTTCCATAAGGTCAACCATTATGCGGATAATTTCACGCGGTGTAAAGTGTTCGCCGGTATCCTTTGCATCATCTTGTGAGAAAAGCTGTAAAAGGTTTTCATACACATAACCCATCTCAATATTCGATAGTCGCTGTGGGCTAAAATTTTCTTCGGCAACTAACTGAATAATACTTGCCAGGCGTCTGGCTTTTACCATTTCGCTTACCCAATAACGATAGTTGAATTTATCAATGATATCGTCAATATTGGAGCTGAAATTGTTTATATAATTCCTGAAGTTAGTTTCAACCTGTAAAGCACTTTCATCAAGAATAGCTTTTAAAGTCCAATTTGATTTATTGTAAAACGGTTCGTTTTGTTCCTGAATCTTTATTCTTTTGTTAAGGGTTTCCGTATCAAGGTCAGGATTTTTTGCAAGTAAAGTTTTCTTAAATTTTGCTCTCTTTGCTTCTAACACTAATTCAATCCTGCGAATCATTATCATTGGCAAAATAACCGATGGATAATCCTTTGCCTTAAACTTTCCCCTGAGTTTTATTGCACCTTTCCACACCTCTTGTGTGAGGTTCTCTAATCGTTCTTTATTTATCATTTAAATTTTTATCCTACTGTTAATATTAATTTGCATCAATAATTCTGAATAATTCATCTAATTGGGGGGTTAAGATTATTTCTGTTCTTCGGTTTTTGCTGCGTGCTTCTTTAGTTTTTGCAGTATCAACAGGTACATATTTGCTCCTGCCTGCAGCTATAAGCCTTTCAGGGTTTATGTCGCTGTTCCAAACGAGTATTTTTACAATAGCAGTTGCCCGCATTACACTCAGGTCCCAATTATCTTTTATCTGACCGGAACCTTTATATGGTACATCATCTGTATGTCCCTCAATAAGTACATTTATATCGGGGTTTTCTTCAAGAACCACGGCAAGTTTCAATAAAGCCTCCTTTCCTTTTTCTCCGACAGTATAGCTTCCCGAACGGAATAACAGATTTTCTTCAAGCGAAACATAAACCTTTCCATTTCTAATATCTATGGTCAGACCTTTGTCTTCAAAACCAAATAAAGCATCTGAGACTTTTTGTTTTAATGCACTTACTATTGAATCTTTCTTGTTTAAAATATCCTGAAGCTGTTGTAATTTAATTTCTTTCTCATTTAATTCCATACTTAAATCTTCCAGGTCTTGTTTTTTTAAAATGAGTTCCTCTTCAAGTATTGTCAATGTATCTTCTCTTTTTTGCAGGTCTTCTCTTGTAATTTGCAATTCGTTCAATATTTGCTGTATTTCCTGTTCATTACCGACAAGTAATTTTTTATTATTCTCTATTAATAAGGTATAATTTTTATTAAGTCTGGAGTATTTACCTGCAAGTCTTTGTAAAGAATCATTTAAAATATCAATTTCGTTTTTAACAGAATTTAATTGCTTTTTTAATTTCTCAATTTCGGCAGATTTTTCATTATTTATTACACTAAGATTTTGATTTTCTCTCTTTAATTGTGTATTTTCCTCATTGCATTTTTGTTTAAGTGCATTGTGTTCTTTTGTGGAAACACAGGAAGAAAAAATTACTGAAAACAATATAATGTAACTAAAATGCTTTACTGTAAATATTTTTCTCATTTTTTTATTTTTAAACATTATTTTTTTAGATTGTCGCCATCGAATGTAAGAGGTAAAATATTTTCAATGCCATAAATTATTTGAATTTTACCTGTTTCACCCATTAAAATTACTTTTATTTTATTTTTATGTCTGTTTTCTAATTCAGCCATTACCTGGCGGCAGGAACCACAAGGAGTTATTGGTGAATTTATCCTGAAGTTATTTGCTCTCGCTGTGATTGCAATAGATTTGATTGGCACATCAGGGTATTGGGAAGAAGCATAAAAAATCGCTACACGCTCGGCACATAAACCGGACGGATAAGCTGCATTTTCCTGGTTATTTCCTGTAATAGTAACATTATTTTCAAGTAAAACAGCAGCACCAACGCGATATTGAGAATAAGGGGCATAGGCTGTGTCAGTTGCTTTCTGTGCCTGTTCAAGCAATTGACGGTCATCATTATTTAACTCATTGACAGAATCATATTCATCAATAGAGATTTTTAAAATAATTTTTTTCATAGAACGTAATAATTTTACACAGCGAAAATACGAAAATTCTTATTATCAAGAAATCATTCCATTAATCAATTTATTTTCTGCTAAAAAGAAAAAATGAATTAAAAAAAGCAAAAAAAGTTACACCAGCCTGAGATTCAATAGTATCTTCTGTAAACATCGATAAAATTGCTGTGGCAAAGAAAATAAAATAAAAATAATCAAACATTTTCCCGGTTATAAAAGGTGGATAAAATAATGAAAAAATAAACCATAAAAATCCAATTAATCCTAATCCTACAAAAATATGCAGGTATTGATTATGTGAACGACGTCGCCATTCGGTTTTCAATGCTGAATTAACTTTTTCATAATAATCTTTAAAAGCAATATTTAAATCTCCTGTACCAACTCCAAACAATAAATTATTTTTTATTATTCCTAATGATGCTTTCCAGTATTCTATTCTTTGTATAACAGAGCTTCTGTTAGGGTCTTTAAATTCTTTAAAGTTATTGTATCCCAAAAGTATTTTTGAAATTCTTGTTTTAATATTTGGGTTCTTAATATAATTAATATTGGCTATTCCGCGTTCAATAAATTTTACATCTTTATCTGTCAGTTGGTTAACACCTTCTGCATCTTTTCTGAAATCTTTTGAACTAAGAAAACGAATTAAAGTATGTTTAATATACTGGTTTTTCTCATCTTTTTCATCAAAATCAAATGAACTGCGTTTATTCCATGCCTCCCTTAATTCATCATAACAAATGTATAGACCAACATACTTACCATCTTCTACGGGAAATTTTATAGTATCATGAACATAAGGATTTCCTAATGAAGTATATTGGTCAATTTGATTAAGATCAACTGTCTGGGGAGTTTTTAATTCTTTTACTATATCATGAATATACATATAAAACAGGGCAGGGACAAAAAAAAGAATTAAAATATAGTTTAATTTTAAATAAATATTCTTGATTTTAAATATGTTATATAATATTAGAATAAGACCGATTGCTATCAGAATTATTATTCCAATTATTGATTCAAGGATAAATAAAAAGAAGGTTAACCAAATGGCAACAGATATAAAAATTATTTTTAATCCGGCATTGAACAAATTTTTGCTATAAATAAAAAAGACAAGTGTATAGATAGCTATACAAATATTAAGGCTAAAACGAATGTGAGAGATAAAGGGTGAGATTTTTCTAATATCATTAAAATCCTGCTGAATTAATTTATATACACTGGCAAAAGTTCCTGCCAAAACTGCTGCGACAAATATTAGCATTAATTGATGGAATTGTTTTCTCTCAATAGGTTTGGTAGTTGATAATATTAATGGGAAAATAATGAGAGGTAATTTGATACGTAAGTCTTTTAAAGCATAATCAAAATCGGTTGTGTAAATTAAACCTATAATATGAAGCAGAAAAACAGAACTAAGTGCCAAGGCAGCTTCATTTCTGAAAAAGCATTGAAATTTTTGCTTGATATTACCTTCCAATAACCAGTTTCCAATTAAAATAAATTGAGAAATACTCATAGTAAATTTAGATAAGGGCAGGCTTATAATCATTAGAAGCAACGTATAAAAATATATCGTCGAATGATTAATTTTTAGATGAGCAATACGCATTAAAAATATTGATAAAAATGATATTATTCTTTATTATTTGTATTTTCTTTATTTGTTCCATTAAGAATGGCATAATATTCGGGAGAATTATCCAATACTTCTATTGCCTTTTCAATTTCCGGATCATCAGAAAAAGATGTTATAATTCTACCTTTTTGATAATAATATCTTGATACAATTTCTATTTTAAGAAATTTTTTTATTTCTTCCTCAGATTTTTTAATGTCTTCCTTTTTATTATGCATAATTTTTTTTTCCAGGGCTTCAAATTCCGGTTTTATAGCATTAAAATATTTTTCGTTTTTTGTTGCCTTTTGTAATTTTTTCAAAGTTTCTTCACTTTCAGTTGTATATTCATAATCCTTATCACTAATAAATGAAAGAAAATCTTCATAAATTGCATTTGTAATTTGAAATTTATCAGGAGTATCTATTTCGGGATGTTCTTTGTGAAATTTTGTTCCATAATCAAAAATAAGATAATTTGTCAATAAGCTTAATGTTATGTTGCTATATTTAGGAGGTTCTATAACAATATCAGGTTCTATTCCACCGCCATCATAAACAGTTCGTCCATTTTTAGTTTGAAAAGCAGTAATTAAGGAATCAGGGATTTTTTCCGAGATACCATTTTCGTCCTTATGAGAATAGTCAATTGCCTGTATGCATCTGCTGCTTGGAATATAATATTTAGCAACAGTAATTTTCGCCTGTGAATTATAGCTTATTGGAACCACATTCTGTACCAAACCTTTTCCAAAAGTTTTTTGGCCTATTACCACTCCCCTGTCTAAATCCTGCATAGCTCCCGCTACTATTTCAGAAGCAGATGCACTGGAATTATTTACAAGTATTACTATAGGGATATTTATATCAGCAGGAGAATATAAGGTTCTGTATGACTTATTTTTATTATTTAATTTACCTTTTGTACTTACAATCAATTGTCCTTTTTCAATATAAATATTTGATATATTAACAGCTTCATGTAATAATCCTCCCCCGTTATTTCTGAGGTCAAGAATAATTCCTTTAAGATCATTATTATTTTTTAAGTCAATAAATGCGTCTTTTACCTCTTTTCCTGCCTTTTGAGTAAAGCTGGATAATTTTATATAACCAATATGATTATTTAACATACCGTAATAGGAAATATTATCAATTTTAATTACTTCTCTTGTAATTTCTTTTTCAATAGGTTCGGGATTATCATATCTTTCAATAAGAATTTTGATAGTCGTACCAGGTTGGCCTTTTAAAATAGTGCTAATTTCACTTGATTTTTTCCCTTTAAGTGGCTTATTATCAATTTTAAGAATTTTATCTCCTGCTTTTAATCCTGCTTTATATGCAGGCATGTCTTTATAAGGTTCTGAAATTACAATATAATCACCTTGTTTATGTATTAAAGCTCCAATACCGCCATACTGTCCTGTTGTTATAAATCTATAATCTTCTACTTCTGATTCGGGAATAAAAATAGTGTATGGATCAAGTGATTTGAGCATAGCATCAATGCCTGTTTCCATTAATTCTCCCGAACTGATTTCATCAACGTAATTTATATTCAATTCTTTAAAAAGAGTAGTATAGATATCCAGATTTTTGGAAATTTCAAAATTATTTTGGTTCTGAGTAAAACCCGAAAAGGGTATAATTATTAATAACAGAAGGATTGAAATAATAATTTTAAATTTTTTAATTATATTTAACAAAAGTTTCATTTTTATATTATTGATTAGCCAAAATTAAAATACATAATAAATTTTATACCGATACGGAACGAATTTACTAATTTTATGTTGTTGCTCCTATCGGCATAACTGCTTCTAATAGAAAAAAGCTTCGCTTTTTTTAATAAGAAGCAGTATAAAACCCTGTTGCTTATATTCAGGGAACAGGGTCATATCCTCTACCACCCCAAGGATTGCAGGATAAAAATCTTTTTAAAGACAGCCATCCGCCTTTAAAAGGACCATATTTTTTAATTGCTTCAACACCATAAGCCGAACATGTTGGAGTGTATCTGCAAGATGGAGCAAAATACGGCGAAATAACTGTTTGATAAAAACGAATAAGAATTATAAAAAATTTACTAAATAAGTTTTTCATGCTCCTTAACTAAACGTTGTAAAATTAATATTATTTTTTGTTCAATTTCTTTATACTTAATAATATCTTTTCCAACATATAAAAAAGCAAAAACGCAAAAAATATTATTATGTTCTAAAAATTCATACAATTGAGATTTATTTTTTCTGTATGCTTCTCTTATTCGTCGTTTTATTAAATTTCTATCAACAGCTTTTCTGAAATTTTTTTTTGATACACTTATTAATATTTGAGCAGGATATTTGTTTTTAACTTCTATATCTAACCAAATTACTTTAAAGGGATGTAGAAAAAAAGAGTTGCCTTGAGAAAATAACTTTTCTATGGTTTTATGATTTGATAAACGCTCCTCTTTTTTAAAAGTTTGCATTAGTATTCTTAATAGATAGTGATAAAAGAAAATAAATTACAATATAAAACAAAACACAAATTTTGATTAAAAAATATTCAAAATTTGTGTGTTTCAAGTTTATTATTTCTTTTTATTTGCTTTTTGTAAATAGTGTTCTATTGCTACAGTCATAGAAAGAGCGGTTTTTGTAGGAGCTTTGATATTTAATGTAAGCCCTGATTCTTTTATAGCTTTGGCAGTTGTTGGTCCAAAAGCCCCGATCAGAGTAGAGTTTTGTTGAAAATCAGGAAAATTTTTGAATAATGATTTTACTCCTGAAGGGCTAAGAAATATTATTAAATCAAATTTTTCAATATCGACATCAGATAAATCACTGGCAAGTGTTTTATAAATAATAGCTTTAGTATAATTGATATTATTATCATTAAGCAATTTAGGCAAACTAAGCTTATGAATATCAGAACAAGGCAATAAAAATTTTTCCTCATTATGCTTTTTTATTAATTCTATTAAGTCAATAAAATTTTGTTTGCCATGGAAAATTTTTCGTTTACGATACTGAACATATTTTTGTAAATAAAAAGCAGCAGCTTCAGAAATACAAAAATATTTCATAGTATCAGGTATCTCCACTCTCATATCCTTTGCTATCCTGAAAAAATGGTCAACTGCATTTCTGCTTGTAAAAATTATTGCCGAATAATCTTGAATATAAACTTTATCTTTTCTGAATTCACTTGATGTAACTCCCTGGATTTTTATAAACTTATGAAATTCAACATTTACTTTAAACTTTTTAGTAAGTTCCTTGTAAGGTGATTTTTCTAATTCAGAAGGTTGTGGCTGAGAAACAAGAATATTTTTAACTTTCAATTTATTTATTTTTTTTAATAATAAAAACCCTAAATAAATGTTTTTATTAATTGATTAACATTAAGTTAAATAATCCATTACCAATTTTGTAAGTATTAAAAACGGTAAAATTTCGAGGGTGCAAAGATATAAAATTAAATATAATAAAGAAAAATTTAAACAAGATAATCCTATAAAAATTCCTCTAATAATTCTGTATAAGATTATTAACCCTATCATAATTAATACTATATAAATAATTGCAGTTGATTGAATATATGTAATTAATACTAAAGAAGGAAGTAAAAAAATACCGCTTATTAAATTGAAAATTAAAATATTCAAAAGATATTCTTTACTCATATTTTCTAATTTAAAAATTCTGCCGATAAATATTACAGCTAATATTTTTATAAACCATAATATAAAAAAAATTATCAAAATTTTTAAATACAGTATGAAATTAAATACGATATTTTGAGGAAACCGAATAAAAAATTCAGCAGATTTAAATATTAATAAAGAAAATGTTAAAACAAAGATAATGAATAAATTAATAGTAATTCTCTCATTAAATAAATTTCCATCTCTTATAAGTTGATTTGTATAACGTTTTATAAAAAAAGATTTAAAAATTTGCTTTATTCTTTTTTTGTACAATACCTGAACTAAGGCAAAAAGAAAAAAACATAAAATTAGTATTCCTAAAATCCAGTCTTTATTATTTAGACTTTGAGTATAATTTGGTGAAATATTATTAGTATTTAATTGATGAGAGACAAAAAGCGATTTTTCAGGATTATTATTATCAAAATTTTTACCGGTATTTTTTACCATATATAATGAATCCCGGTAGTTAAGTAATGAGTTGTTTATCGTATCTTTCAAATGAATATAATTACTTTATTGATAAATAAATTAAAAAATTTTATTTAACAAAATTAAATATATTTGGTTATATCTTTATATTTGTAGCAAAAATATAAATTGAAAATTTATATGATAATCAAAGTAAAAATTTAAAAATTAATAAATTATGTTTAATCTAATAATTTTTGGACCTCCGGGTTCGGGAAAAGGAACACAATCAATAAAAATTGCTGAAAAATACGATTTAGTTCATATTTCAACCGGAGATATATTCAGGAAAGAAATACGTGGAAAAACTGATATTGGCTTAAAAGTTCAGAGCATTATTGAAAAAGGTGAATTAGTGCCTGATGATCTGTTAATAGAAATACTTGAATCGGCTATGAATAAGCATATAAATGCTAAAGGATTTGTTTTTGACGGATTTCCCCGTACAATAAGGCAAGCCGATGACCTTGACCAGCTTATGAAAAAGATGAATAATGATGTTACTTTAGTACTTGCTTTAGAAGTTAATGATGATGAAATTATTAGCCGTTTACTTAAACGTGCTGAAATAGAAGGACGTAAGGATGATACAAGGGAGGTTATTGAAAACAGGATAAATATTTATAACAATCAAACAAAACCTTTAATAGATTTTTATAAAAAACAGGATAAATTCCAGGCTGTTTATGGTGTTGGTTCTATTGATGATATTTTTAATAATCTTTGTAAGGTGATAGATAAGTATATGTAGAAGTCGGAAGACCGAAGTTGGAAGACCGAAGTTGGAAGACTGAAGTCAGAAGACTGAAGTCGGAAGACTGAAGTCAGAAGACTGAAGTTGGAAGACTGAAGTCAGAAGACTGAAGTCGGAAGACTGAAGTCAGAAGACTGAAGTCGGAAGACTGAAGTCAGAAGACTGAAGTCGGAAGACTGAAGTCAGAAGACTGAAGTCGGAAGACTGAAG
>JAIOSH010000040.1 GCA_021107685.1 Bacteroidales bacterium
AAAAAAGTGGTCACAAAAAAATATAGGAAGTAGCTTATTTAAAAAGCGAAAAGTCTTATTAGCAGCATAATACAAAAAAATGGGGGGAACTTTTTTATTAAAATAGTTGTATTTTTAACAGCTTAGGGTTAACCTGCATTATTTAAGTGCTTTATTAAAATTTGTGAATAATGCAGGTTAAATTGCATTGTAATATTTTCCGGCTTTTTTTGTAATAGAAATAATAAAATCGGTTTTGCCTTTTGTGTATGCAACTCTGTCATTTGGTTGCCTGTCTGAGAGAAATTGCTTTAATTCACCATAGCGTTTTGCTTCATCGGGAAACTCCCTCAAATAGTCTCTAAAATAGAGCCTGTCCCATAGCTTTGAATCAGCTTCAACTATATGTATATGATGTGTTCGCTTACCTTTATTATTTCGTTTTATAAACCAGGCATACATGGGTGGCTTATCAAATTCCGGTCGCCAAAAGTAATCATAGCCTTCCGATTCTAACAAAGGAACTATTTGTCTCCTGGTTTCCTTCAGGCTGCTAACCTCTATTAAAATATCAATAATTGGCTTTGCTGCCATCCCAGGTATGGCAGTGCTTCCAAAATGTTCAATCCTGATGACTAAGGATTTTGGCAACTTATTCCAAAGGAATTTTGCCTCTAATTCAAATAAGTCAGGCCATTCAGGATTATAAGGAACTAAAGATACTTCCTCGCGTATTGCTTCTGCTATGCGTTGTTTTAAGCTTTTTTTCAATTTAATCTAAAAATTTTGCGAATAATAATTTGACATTATATTTTTCTAATATACTCCGAGCTTACAATCAGAATTTTGCTTCTTAATCTTTCTTTAATTTTCTCAATGCTTCTATACCATTATTATTATTTGGATTCAATTTGATTGATTTTTCATAATTTTCAATAGCAAGTTCTTTATTTCCTTTTTTTATATAAGCTTCACCAAGACTATCATATACATTATAAGAATTTGGATAAAATTCAACATTTAATTTAAATATTTCAATAGCTTCTTTAAACTTATTTTTTCTTAAAAAATAATAGCCAATTGAGTTTAAAGTGTATTCATTAAAATTTTCAGGTTTTTTATTTTTCCAAACCCTATATTGCTGGATTCCAGCTTCTCATCCTGCTTTGATTATTGTTTTCGGAATAACAAATTCCGGACTATTATATTGAATATAGTTTAGCCATGAATATATAGAATAATCACCTCCAAGGGTTAACTGAGTTATTTTCTTAAAAATACTTAATCCATTCATACTATTTGTAAAGTATATAACTCCCATTTTTTTTTCCTTAGAAACTATTGTAAAAGCTCTAAATACATCATTATCTCCCCAATGCCAAAAAAAAGTGTTACCTTCTTTTAATTCCAAACCAAAACCCAATCCCCAAAATAAAGTACTATCTATTTTGGATATTGATACTTGGGGAGAAAGCATTTCATTTATACTTTTTTCAGATAATCCTTGATGATTTAATATAGCAATTAAAAATTTTGCATAATCATTAGCGGTTGTATGTAAAGAAGATGCACCATTAGGGTTTTTAGGTTGCCATTTTTTTTGAACTTCTTTATTTTGAGTATGACCTATTGCACAATTTTTAATTCTTTTCAATACAAGAGAGGTATTATTCATTTCTAAAGGTTCAAAAACTTTTTCTTTAACAACTTCATCCAATCGTTTACCCATTACTTTCTCAATCACTTTTTGCAGATAAACGTATGCTTCTCCTGAATAACTATATTTTTTACCCGGTGTAAATTTTATGTTTAATTTTTTATCTGGATTTTTCCATCTCCAATTAGGAAGGCCTGATGTATGGTTCAAAACAATTCTTGTTGTTATTAATTTATAACGTTCATCCTCTTTGATATCATCATATTCCAAATATTGATATAAAGGTCTGTCTAATTCAAGCTTTCCTTCTTCAACTAACTTCATAGCTGTAAAAGCAAGAATTGGTTTTGTCAGAGAAGCTGCTTCAAACTTAGTATTTTGATTTATTGCTTCATTAGTTATAATACTTTTTATTCCAAATGCTCCTATATATTTTATTTTCGAATCATTAATAACCGCAATTGATATCCCAGTAATATCTGCACTATCAATGATAATAGGAATAGTTTTATCTAAGGTTAATGAGGATATAGTCTTACCATTTATTTTTTTTAAAATAATTTCATTGTTCTGATCTTGTGAATAACATTTAAAGTGAAAAATTATTAAAGTAATGAGAATACTTTTTAATATTTTAACCATTACTTTCATTTTTTATCTTCTTTTTTTGGCAAAATATAACATGTTATTAAACAGCAAATATCAATATAATATGTTAAATAAACAAAAAAAGACATAGAGCTTTTCTAAATCGGGGTTAGCCTGCATTATTTAAGTGCTTTACGAAAACTTGTGAATAATGCAGGCTAAAAACCTAAGCCAGATAAACTGGAAAAAATAAATTATCAAATAGTTAAGAAATAATCTAATCTGAAAAATTTAACTAATTTTGACAACAAAACTTTTATTAAATATTTAGAAAGGAAAAAAATAATGGCATTTAACCTGAGAAACAGAAATTTTTTAAAATTATTAGACTTTACAACAAAAGAAATAGAATTTTTACTGGATATTTCTATTGAATTGAAAAAGGCAAAATATGCAGGTACGGAACAACAAAAATTAAAAGGGAAAAATATAGCATTGATATTTGAGAAATCATCAACAAGAACGCGTTGTGCTTTTGAAACAGCAGCTTATGATCAAGGAGCTTTGGTGTCGTATCTGGGACCTTCCGGATCACAAATAGGACAGAAAGAAACAATGAAAGATACCGCAAGAGTGCTTGGCAGGATGTATGACGGAATTGAATACCGTGGATTTGGACAGAGTATTGTTGAAGAATTAGGTGAGTATGCAGGTGTTCCTGTCTGGAATGGATTAACTGATGAATATCATCCTACTCAAATTTTAGCAGATTTTTTAACTATGATTGAACATAGTGATAAACCTCTTCACAAGATCTCATTTTGCTTTTTGGGTGATGCTTGCAATAATGTAGGAAATTCCCTAATGGTTGGTGCAGCAAAAATGGGAATGGATTTCAGGGCAGTAGCACCTGAAACAGCTCAACCTAATAAGGAACTTATTGCTCAGTGCATGGAAATTGCGAAGGAAACAGGAGCTAAAATAACAATTACAGATAATATTGATAAAGCTGTTAAAGGATGTGATTTTCTTTATACTGATGTTTGGCTTTCAATGGGTGAAAAGCCCGAGTTATGGGGAAAAAGAATCAATGAAATGTTACCTTACCAGATCAATAAGCAAGTGATGGAAAAAACAGAAAATTCAAAGGTAAAATTTATGCATTGTCTGCCTGCATTTCATAATACTGATACAATTGTAGGTAAACAGATTTACGACAAATACGGAGTTGGAGCTATGGAAGTTACCGAAGAAGTATTTGAATCGGATGCTTCAATTGTTTTTGATCAGGCAGAAAACCGTCTTCATACTATCAAAGGATTAATGGTCGCAACTTTAGGCAATTAAGTCGTATAAGTTCAGACCTCAGTAGTTTTGATGAGTTCAGAAGTTATTAATACTCATCACCAAATTCATTTATCATAGGAACAAACCTTACAGGAAGAATTGCGTGTTGTTTTATCTTACCATTCTTTTTCTTCATAAGTATTAACTCTTGTGTATGTTTTTTTCCAACAGGGATTATCATCCGCCCACCTTCGGCTAATTGTTCCTTTAATGCTATAGGAATATGT
>JAIOSH010000208.1 GCA_021107685.1 Bacteroidales bacterium
TTTTTCACTATTATAAAACAACATATTATCCGTATCAAAACCATTAGTAAAAACAGCTTTTTGATAATAATTTGTCCCATACACATTTAATGCATCATTAAGTAGAGTTATAGCCCCTTGGTTATTAGTCAGTTCATTAACCAATATTAGGTCAGCCTTTAAGTATTGATTAATTGTCCTAAAATATGCTTCTCTACCTGGATCTCCACTCGGGTAATTTAGTATATTATAATACATTACTGACAGAGTATCAGTTTGGGATTTTAATATTGTATTAAAATTCAATAGGATTAAAAGTAGAATGAGTGATCTTTTCATATAAATTTAGTTTTAGCAAATATACTTAATGTTAAATTTTTACAATTGCAAAAGTACAAATATTAAAAAAATAAAAACTTTATCAAATAATTTGGGAAAAATTCCAAAAATTTGTAAATTTGATTTTTTATCTATTAATAAACCAACCAAAATGACAAATCAAAATTTTAATAATGAACGACCCTGGAAAAACATTTTTGAAAAATATTTAAAAGATAGTTTAAATGAAAAGAAAAAAATTGTTTCCGACCCAGGTCCTTATGTGTCAATTTCAAGAGAGTTCGGATGTATGGCAAATAATATTGCAAAAAAACTTTCCAAACAACTAAGTGAAAAGAATACTAAATCAGGTAAAAAACAGGAATGGAAATGGATAAATAAAGAAATCCTTGAGGAATCGGCAAATGCTCTGGAACTTACCCCATCAAAAATAAAATATGTTTTTATGTCGGAACAAAAAAGTATGATGGATGAAATAATATCTTCTATGTCGTACAAGTATTATAAAAGTGATAAGATGATCCGAAAAACAATTATAGATGTTATCAGATCTATACTCAGTGAAGGAAATATTATTATTGTTGAAAGAGGAGGCGTGGCTTTTGCAAAAGATATTCCAAAATCATTCCATATAAAACTTCAGGCACCTGTTGAATGGAGAGTTAAAAAAATTAGTAAAAATTATAATAAATCTCTTATAGAAGCAAAAAAATACGCAATTGAAGTTGATAATGAAAGAAAAAAATTAATAGATAATTTTTTTGGTAAAAATACTGATAATTCTATCTTTGATGTGATTTTTAACTGTAAAACCATGACGGAAAACGAAATTGTTGAAGCTATTGTGAAAATGATGCAAATGAAAAAAATTATTTAAAAAAAATTTTTTATATCTTGTCAATAAATCCTTATAAAATAACCGACTGGCTTCCTACTACTAAAAAAGAAGTTGAAAAGCAAGGCTGGGATGAATTGGATGTAATTCTGTTTTCAGGCGATGCTTATGTTGATCATCCCTCTTTTGGTAATGCTGTTATTGGAAGGGTCATTGAAATGGAAGGCTATCGCGTTGCCATTGTTCCCCAGCCTAATTGGAAAGACGATTTACGAGATTTTAAAAAATTAGGAAAACCAAGATTATTTTTTGGCGTTACTGCCGGAAATATGGATTCAATGGTCAACCATTACACAGCAAACAAACGATTACGTTCTGACGATGCTTATACTCCGGGAGGAAAGGCAGGTTTTCGCCCTGATTATGCAACAATAGTATATTCCAAAATACTGAAACATATTTATCCGGATGTTCCTGTTATTATTGGCGGAATTGAAGCATCTCTCAGACGTTTCACACATTACGATTATTGGTCTGACACATTAAAACCTTCTATTCTATTGGAAAGTAATGCTGATATTTTAGTCTATGGTATGGCAGAAAAAGCCATTAAACAAATTTTAAAATTATTAAATAAAAATATCCCTGTTTCATCTCTTACAACTATTCCACAAAGTGCATTTTTGCTGCAGGAAGATAAATCTTTACCAAAAAATAAAAATTGGCAAAGTCTTGAATTAGCTTCTTATGAAGATTGCTTAAGGGATAAAAAAATATTTGCAAATAATTTTAAGCTTCTTGAACAAGAGTCAAATAAAACTATTGCCAAACGCTTTGTGCAAAAGACAGAAAAAAATATTCTAATTGTCAATCCTCCCTTCCCTGCAATGACAGAAAAAGAGATTGATGCTTCGTTTGACTTGCCATATACCCGTCTTCCTCATCCTAAATATAAAAAACGAGGTATTATCCCAGCATATGAAATGATAAAACATTCTGTTAATCTGCATCGCGGTTGTTTTGGCGGTTGCAGTTTTTGTACAATATCAATGCATCAGGGAAAAACAATTTCAAGCAGGTCGGAGAAATCAATTTTTAAAGAAATTAAAAAAATTACCGAAATGCCTGATTTTAAAGGATACATTAGTGATTTAGGTGGTCCTACTGCTAATATGTATAAAATGAAAGGTATTGATCAATCCTTATGTGATAAATGTTCAAGACCAAGTTGTATCTTCCCTGATATTTGTAAAAACCTTAACACTTCTCATAAACCATTAATTGATATTTATAAAAAAACAAGTGCTTATCAGGAAATTAAAAAAATATTTATTGGTAGTGGTATCAGGTATGATATGTTGGTCGGCAAAACAAAAGTTGAAACAATAAAGAATAAATATGATGAATATATTACTCAGGTTGTTTCTCATCATGTTTCAGGAAGATTGAAAGTCGCACCTGAACATACATCACAGGCAGTTTTAGATATAATGCGGAAACCATCATTTAAATATTTTTATGATTTCAAAAAAAAATTCGATGATATATGTCTCTTAAAAGGATTAAAACAACAACTTGTTCCTTACTTTATTTCGAGTCATCCGGGTTGTAAATTGGAAGATATGGCAAATTTAGCACTTCAAACAAAAAATATGGGATTCAAGCTGGAACAAGTACAGGATTTCACACCTACACCAATGACACTTGCAACTGTTATTTATTATTCAGGCTATCATCCTTATACATTAAAACCTGTTTATACTGCTAAAACTAAAAATCAAAAAATAGAACAAACAAAATTTTTCTTTTGGTATAAACCTGAAAACCATTCCTGGATTATTAAAACATTAGAAAGGCTAAATAAAGAAAAGATTACAAAAAAGTTACTATTTAAATCTTAAATTTATATTTTATTTTTGACAAATCTTCGTTTGCTTTAACGATTTTATCCTTCTGGTTTTCTTTAAATATAATGATTTTTTGTAATATTTCTTCATCTCCTGTTGATAGAATTTGTGCAGCAAGTATTGCTGCATTTTTAGCAGCATTCAAACCAACTGTTGCAACAGGAATTCCGGGTGGCATCTGAAGAATTGATAAAATCGAATCAAAACCTCCCAAGGTAGCTTTAATAGGAACGCCTATCACAGGAATTGGTGTCATTGATGCTATAACACCTGGAAGATGAGCCGCCATACCTGCTCCTGCAATCACTACTCTGATACCTCTTGAATATGCATTCTTTGCAAATTCTTCAACTTTTTCAGGCGTACGATGAGCAGATAAAGCATTGATCTCGAATGGTATTTCCATTTCATTAAGAAATTTTGCAGATTCTTCCATTACAGGCAAATCAGATGTGCTGCCCATAATTATGCTTACTATTGGTTTCATATTTATTTTGTTTATTTTGTAACAGCACAAAAATAATAATATTTATCCAAAAAAATTTTGTTATTTTAGCAAAAATTATGAATTAATTTTAAACACATGAAAAACATTAAAGTAAAAGATAAAGAATTTTCAATTTTTATTAAATCAGGAGAAATTGATGTGGCAATTAACAAAATTGCAAAACAGATTAATGAAGATTTAAAAGATAAAGTTCCGTTATTTCTTGTTATATTAAATGGTGCTTTTATGTTTGCTGCCGACCTGTTCAAAAAGATCAACATTGATTGTGAAGTTTCTTTTGTTAAACTTTCCTCTTATATAGGTACAAAAACAACCTCAACAATCAGAGAGTTAATCGGGCTTGACGAAGTTTTAAAACAAAGAACAGTAGTAATTATTGAAGATATTATTGATACAGGCATAACAATGGATAATACAATACAAAAATTAAAACATCTTGAAGCTGAAGATGTAAGGATTGCAACATTATTATTCAAACCAAGTGCCTTTGTTAAAAATTTTAAGATAGATTATATAGGTATTGAAATACCAAATGATTTTATTGTTGGATATGGTCTGGATTATGATGGTTTTGCAAGGAATTATCCGGATATTTATAAAATTATTTAGTAAAAAATATCTCTGCATCTCTGTGTCTCTGCGTTCAATAAAACAAACATTCTAAACGCAGAGGCGTAAAGACGCAGAGAAAACAAAAGAATAAAAAAATGGGTAATTCCAATTTTGTTGATTATGTAAAAATAAATTGCCGTTCAGGCAAAGGAGGGGCTGGTTCGGCTCATTTTCACAGATCAAGGAGAAATCCAAAAGGTGGTCCTGACGGAGGAAATGGCGGGAGAGGCGGACATATTATCTTAAAAGGCAATAAGCAACTATGGACACTCCTTCACTTAAAATATACAAAACATGTTAAAGCAGAACCGGGTGGTAATGGAGGTGAATCATTAAAAACAGGTGCAAATGGTAAAGACATAATTCTTGAAGTCCCGCTCGGAACTATAGTAAAAAATACCGAAACCGACAAATTTCAATGTGAGATAACTGAAGATGGCGAAACTCATATCCTTGTTAAAGGTGGCAGAGGAGGTTTGGGAAACGACCATTTTAAATCAGCTACTAATCGGTCGCCAAAATATGCACAGCCAGGCGAACAGGGAAAAGAAGAATGGCATATTCTTGAATTGAAATTATTAGCCGATGTAGGTCTTGTCGGTTTTCCCAATGCAGGTAAATCTACTTTTTTATCTGTTGTTTCTGCTGCAAAACCACAAATTGCGGATTATCCATTTACAACACTTCGTCCAAATTTAGGCATTGTATCTTACCGTAACTATCAATCATTTGTTATTGCAGATATACCCGGAATAATTGAAGGAGCTCACTCAGGAAAAGGATTAGGTTTACGATTTCTCAGACATATTGAAAGAAATTCCATACTCTTATTTATGGTCCCTTCCGACAGTAATAACATTAAAAAAGAATGCATGATTTTGCTCAATGAATTGAAACAATACAATCCTGAACTTTTAAATAAATCAAAAATTTTAGCTATTACTAAATCCGATCTGATTGACGAAGAACTTATAAAAGAAATTAAAAAAGAATTACCCGAAATCCCTTATATTTTTATTTCTTCTATAACTAAAAAAGGACTTGGCAAATTAAAAGATTTAATATGGAAAGAACTTAATGCCGATATATAACAAATGTTAGAAATATTAAATAGTTTTGATACCGACCTGTTTCTTTTCCTTAATGGAAAACATAATTCTTTTCTGGATTTTATAATGTATTGGGCAAGTGATAAACTTATATGGTTACCTTTTTATATTTTTCTTTTATATCTATTGATACGCAATTATAAAAAGCAAACTTTCCTGATATTAATATTTATTGCCGTCTTAATCTTTTTTAGTGATCAAATCTCAGTCTTTTTAAAGGAATATGTTCAACGTCTCCGTCCTACACATGAACCTTTAATCAGCAACTCAGTTCATATTGTAAAAGACTATATTGGTGGCAAATATGGCTTTGTTTCCTCACATGCAAGCAATTCTTTTGCTTTGGCAATATTCCTGATTTTTTTTATACATAAAAAATATAGATTTTTCACGGTAAGCATTCTGTTCTGGGCTATACTTATCTCTTATAGCCGGATTTATTTGGGTGTTCATTACCCGGGTGATGTTTTTTGTGGAGCAATTCTCGGTTCAGCTTTAGGAATTATATTTGCTTTTTCTTACTCCCTTATTCAAAAAAAATTAAAGCAGGCTAATTAGAGTCCGTCTATAAAGTCAACAAAAATCAAAGAATCACCGTCATTGCGAGTAATCTTGGTATCTTCATGGCAAAAGAATATCCTGCCACCAAGGCACAAAGCCACCAAGAATCACAAAGAAAAAATATTAGTGAAACTTTGAGACTTGGTGTCTTTGTGGCAATTAAAAAAAGATAGCCACCAAGTCAGAAAGACTCAAAGAAACACAAAAAAGAAAATCTCCGCCATAATTTATTTTAGTAATAATTTATATATCATGTTGAATAACAATTTTATAACAATCAATAGACAATAATCAATTATCAATAAAAAATCGCTAAAAAATCGGGGCAAACTGTGTAAATTTGCCTGCCCTGTAGTGTATCAGGGTGAAATTCGTGTCATAACGAACCAAACTTCATAGCAAATAATAATTCATAATTTATTGTGTTTTCATCAGGTATATAAATAGCACGTAATCCTATATCAAATGGAAAAATAATCCTGAGTAAATGTAAATCCGATGTTATTTCAATTCCAGTTGACCTGTAAATATTATTTTGATAATTATTTTTACCTGATGCATAATCATAAAATAAATTTGCTTTTACACTTTTCATATACACCAGTGAACCCAAGCTCAAATCAGGGTATAATACCGGTAGTTTATAATTAAATGAAATGCTGTAAAGCTCATCATTATATTGGTCATAGAATCCCCTGGGATAATTTATAAGATCAGAAAAATAATATTTCGCATATTTTCTGTTTTGAATCCCTGCGTATAATTTCAAACTATGGTGATTAAATAATCCCGGAAAATATAAATACGATTCTATTGATGATATACAACTCTTATCATTATTATCAAAAGGTGTATTTTTATAATTTACTACTAATACCTGTCCCCACTTTGGATACATATCTTTTGCAACGGATTTTATAAAATTATAAGCATAAATATTATAATCAATTGTTTTGAAATTAGTTTCTTTAAAAACATTATCACAAGTTTCATTAATATCAAGCAGCTTGTAAGTCATCCGTATTTGGGGCTGTATCTTTCTCTGATATTTTCCTTTTGTTAAATTTAATGGAAGCAATATGCCTGTTTTAATATTTGTTTCATTCCATAAAAATTTAATCTTCTGTTCTTTTTCATTTTTATAATATCCTTTCCTTTTACCATAATCAAATTCAAAATCAAACACAGGGTAAAATCCTTTATAACTTATATTAGCATAATATCTGCCAAGTTCCTCATTAATATTATAATCATATCCAAGAGTTGCAAAAGTTGTACTTAATAAATTTTGCGACATAATTGACACTCCCGGATTTACACTTGTATTGTCAATATCAATAAAAACAGGTGCCCAACTATGAATATTTACCAGATTTTTCCACTTGCTATATTTTTTTGATTCATATTTTTTTTGAATAATATCTTCAGCATCAATTATTCCACCTTCCTGTTCAACAATACTCTTATATAGCTTAATAGAATTATCATTCACTTTATCCAAGGGTTTCCAATTATTCGTATCAAAATCAATCTCAACGATTTTATATCCATTATCTGTATAGTTGGAATAAATGATCTTGCGACCATCAGCGGAAATATCAGGATCAGCAACTCCATACATGGCTGATGTAACCTGATAAATTTGTTTTGTTAAAATATCAAGTGCATAAATATTATCAATTCCCGAATAAGCTCCTATGAATAATATATAATTATTAAACATCACAGGTTTTGATATTTCAGTAAATGAAAAAGGTATCATATATTGTATTTCGGAATTTTCAGTATTGATTAATGCAATACTTTTTCCTTTATTATTTAAAACTATTGAAACAATGCTCTTATCATTATCAGCCCAGGTTGGTGTCATAAAAAAAACATTATCATCAGTTGAAATTTTTCTGATAACTTCACCTGAACCTGCATTTAACAGAACTAAAGCATAATTATTTTCCGGGCTTACTTCAACGCATACTATTTCTTCGGCACTATTTGAAATTGCAGGTGCGAAAAATCTTGTTTTTGAAGTTATTTGCCTGATTTTTTTTGTTTTAATATTATATGTTTTTATTACCGAATAATTCCTGTTTTGCCAGCGTAAATCATATTGCTTTTCTGCCCAGATTATCAAATTTTTAGAATATGATAATGACCCGGGTAAATAAAAACCCGGAGTAAATAGGATTTTTTCACTGCCTTTTTTATCAATAGAAATAAACCTGCTAATATCATCTATTCCTGTCCTTAAAGCTAATACTATAGAATCATTTATATATCCCGGCATACTATAATCAGTATAATTTTTGGGGGAGGGATTTGTAATTAAATTAAATTCAGTATAATCCAAATCTTTTTTCTGTGCTTTCCATAAATTTTTTAATTCAAGCAGGGAACTTTTATATAAACCATTTTTACCAAGACCTGTATTTTTTCTTATACCATTGGAAAAGGGAGTAATTATAAATGGCTTTTTTGCTACATTATTAAGAGTATTGCTCCATATCTGATATCCATATTTTTTGCGTGCAAAGGCTACGAGGTTGTATCCCAACACATAACAATTTGGCACAAACTCCTTAAACGAACCTAAAACTGCTTTATCATAAGAAAATATTCCTTTTTCTAAAACCTGTGTTCTAAGTTTCATTTCAAAAGAAGGTAATCGTCCCCTACCCGATTTACTAAGAGCCGTTTCTGTAGCAACTGCATCTCCTTCCAGAAACCAAGGCGGAATAAACAATCCAAGTAAACCTGCTGTTCCCTGTTCTCCGAATAAATAATATAAAGTTTTAGATATTCCTTTGTTCAGCTTACTAATTTGTACAACGTGCCTGTATTCATGAATTGAAAGTTGTTCTATCCATTGCTCAGCATTAGAATTTTGAGGAGGACATGAATAAAATTCCATTCTTTTTGGTGCCCAGATAACTAATGCATTTGAAGTAACCGAGCGTGAATGTATGATAACAGGTGTTTTTTTGGGGGTATGGTCAAGGGTTTTTGAAATTTTTAAATAAGCATATTCAAGAAAATTAATTAATTTCTGTGAATGTTGCTCAAACTTATCAGGATAAATAATTTTAAAATGCCCGGTATTTATTTGCCTCCATTTTAAAGATGCAGGATCTTGTCCGAGACTATAATACTGGGCATTAACAGAATTTAAAAATAAACTTATCTGTAATGCTATTAGAATTATTATATGTCTTTTATTTAAAATCAAATTTTAGTAATTATTCCGTGCCTAAGGGTTTGTAAAGAAATAAAGTATGCAAAATTGACGAAAAAATTTTGTGCTTTGTCAAGGCGCAAAAGTTGCGAATAGCCACAGTTTATTTAATACTTTTGCAACAAAGATATTAACATTTTTTACAAGTTCATGGCTAAATATTATTTTGGCTAAATAATATTTAGTCATACTGGGAGAAGCTTTTGGTCGTGCAATCCCCTTGCATGTAATTACAAGAAGGGGGATGTATTTTATTGCTAAACCCTTTGATAATTGAGTAATATATCATTTGCAATATTAAACCACAAAGTGGTTAAACGTGAATAGCCTTATGTGAAACATAAGGTTACAAGGTGAAAACCATATCAGTAACCCCAACGGGGTTCAATAAATCAAAATAAATACTCGTGACTAATTTTTTATTATTGAACCCTTTTAGGGTTCTTATTTTATCCTCCGTTTTATCACCTGCACTGCGTACAGGGCTATTCATGTTCAATCCGCTCTGCGGATTGTGTGAACTTATTTTTCTATTTACAATTAGTAAATTATGCATATCATTGACACCGTGAACGGTTACCCTTTTTTTTATAGGTCATCCCTGGAGTGTGTAATTTGATATATTATGAAAAAAATATTATCACCCCATTTTATTTATAAATATTATGTAAAAGTTAAATTGATTTAAGAACAAGGATTAACGATTTTTGATTTAAGAAGTTGAAAAGAGATATATGATAAAAAATAAAATTTTTAAGAAATCTTCTTATCTAAAATTATTGAACTTTGGTATAGCAACAAAAAAAA
>JAIOSH010000260.1 GCA_021107685.1 Bacteroidales bacterium
AATATTTAATCCTGAAAAATCCCAGGTATAATTATTTCCTGTAAGTGTATAGTCAATCCCGCCGGCTGTAAAAGCCTGACTTAAACGTATAGTATCTCCAACATCAGGCATGTCATTATCATCAATCACTATTTGAGAAGATAAGTAATTGATTGAAAAACCAAGGCAAAGTATAAGTGTTATTATTTTCTTCATAATATTTGTTTTTAGTATTAAAATTAAAATTACAAATATACATAAGTTTTGAAAAATATGGATTGAAAATTTTTAAAAATTATTATTTATTACTATTTTAGGACAAGATAACTTCACCTTTTTTTTCATATCATTTGGCATATGATTTCATCAAATTATCAAAATTACTGAGTTCAGAATTTATATTTTATATATTTAAATCCATCTTGCTTCCCAAATTAAAAATGAATAAACAGCAAACCTGACAAACCTGAATAAAGCATAAAATAAATATTTTTTTAAAGGGTAATTTACACTTCCTATTAAAATGCTTATTCCTGAAAAGGGTAGGGGAGTCAGTGCTGCTACTATTATCAGGTATAAACCATATTTTTTTAAATAATATTCGTATTTACTCAGATAACGAGTTTTTATCATTTTATAAAAATTCGTTTTTTTTAAATACATACCAAATAAAAATCCGATAAACCCTGCTAAATAAGATAAAATAGCAAAAAGACTTATATAATATATATATACTGTTATGCCACCTCTTGTTAATGCCCATATCATAAATATTTCAGGAGGTATTATACCGAATATAAGTTCTGAAAAAGAATAAATCAATAAAATTAGTGTCGGATGTTCATAAATAGGAGCAAGAAATTCTAAATATTGTTTGTCATTAACATTTTTAAAAATAAAAAATAAACCTAATATTATGACCAACCAAATCAATCCATTAATTAAGTTTCGTATGAGGAAATTAGTCTTTTCGTTTAAGCTCATTGGTTTTTTTTATAAAGGTCAAAATTAAAAAAAAATAATTATTTAATACTTTATTAATACATTAGTTCGTTAAATTTTAGATGCCGAAATGAATTCAGAAAAATAATTGCTGTTTTTTAACTATTTACGTCATTCTAAACTTGTTTCAGAATTTCTTAATGGACAGCATATTAAATTACTGAATAATGTTAATAACTTTGTGTAAAAAATTATGTAATAAACACTTGCATATTATTAAATATTAAATAATATTGCAATAAAAATTTATCACAATGACTGACAGCATTTTAGAAAAATATCTAATCTGGGGGATTGGATTTTTTATTGTAATTCTTTCATTTGTAATTTGGGGTTTTTTTAAACCCGGTAAAAAACTTTATATAAACGGAAATATTAAAATTAAGGATTCTGAAGGGGGAAAAGTACCTCAAATAGATGTTATTGTCCGTAATACAGGAAAAAACAAAATTAATCTTGTAACTCCTTATATAAAATTTAAAACAAAACTTCATTCTAAAATTTTTCAAATTAATAGCAATACTAATAATAAAATTTTCCCCTTACTTCTTTTACCAGATAAAGAATATTGTTTTAATGTTAATCTTTTTAATTTCAAAAAAAAGTTAGGTAAGGAATTACTAAATTGTAAATCAGTAAGAATAATTCTTAAAGATAATATAGGTTTTAAGTTTCAATCAGATAAAATTGAACTTGATAAATCATTGTTTGAATTATAAATGCCCCCTAATACATTTCATTACAGGGTAAACCCCGTAGGATATTATTTTTTCGAAATTCACTAAAAAGTTTTAACAAAAAATCCAACGGGGTAAACTTGCGATTTTTTTTTGAGCATCCCTTATTTTAATGAGTTCAGATATTAGGCTCTTAATTCGCAACTTTTTACCAACATGTTGTTAGAGTTGAATGTTGTCTATGCTAATTTTAGATTTGCCACTTCGACATTCGACATTCGTTAATCAATATTCGTTATTCTTTTTCCTTTTTTTGAATATCGAACACCGATTAACGATTTTAGATTTTCCACTAACTACTTATTTTCTTCCCGATGTAGTCGGTTTCTTTCAATATAAGTTGAAAATAGTTAGTACCTAAATTAATTTAAAAGTTAAAATTAAAACCACTTCCAGTGGAAATAACTTAAACAGTCATTAAGTTGTCATTTACTTCGTGTCATTTATTGTCATTCATTGTGTTTTCAATGACGGCGAAGCCTAATGATAGTGTAGCGAATGACTTAATGACAAAATGATTTAAACAACATAGCCTGTCCCGATTTTCGGGATTAGTAAAAGTTGTAGCCTAGGCGCCTAACCGATATTAACAGATTCTTTATTAAATCCTCTTAATTTTATTGCTGTTATTACTTTTTTTGTTGATAATGGAAATTCGCTTTTCATCATCCAGTCATAATATGAAGGTTCTTTTTTAAAAATCTGTTCAACGGATTTTTGTTTATGTTTCCCAAAATTAAATACTTCTTCATTCTTATTATTAAAAATAATATGTCCGACAAGGTCGGCATTTTTTGTTATAGAGGAAAATTTATGCAATGCTGCAATATCGTTTACGATAGGGGAGGAGACATTACCATTTTTATTTTTATACTGAATATCTTTATATTTATCCAATTGATTTTTTAGTATTTCGTAAGTTGCCAATGTGTCGGCTTCTGCACTATGTGCATCTATTAATTCTTTACCACAATAAAATTTATAAGCAGCAATTAGCGTTCGTGGTTCCATTTTATGGAAGATATTTTGTATATCAATACATCTTCTTCCTTTTAGATCAAAGTCAATGCCGGCTCTTAAAAATTCCTCCACTAATAATGGAATGTCAAATTTATTTGAATTATATCCTGCAAGGTCGCAATTTGAAAGAAATTGTACAATACTATTTGCAATTTCCGAAAAAGTCGGTTCATCTTTTACATCATCATTGGTGATACCATGAATTGATGTTACTTCTGATGGAATTGGAATTGTAGGATTCACTCTTTGGGTATTTATTTCAGTAGTGCCATTTACTAAAATTTTCACAATACTTATTTCAACAATTCTATCAGTAGCTACTTTAATTCCTGTTGTTTCAAGGTCGAAAAAAGCAATTGGCCGGTTTAGTTTTAATTCCATATTTTTAAATAATATTTTATTTGATATTAGTTACAAATAAATTAAACATAAGATAGATTAGGTATTTCCCAGAAATTTAAATCCTTTGAAAATAATATTCAAATCATTAGTAATTTTATAATCACGAGCATATAATAGGTTTAGTTTATTTATGGTTTCATTAGAAATTGTTCTGTTTTTAAAAGCATTTGTCGGATTAAGAATACCTTTTTTTATTTTAGGTAATTTTTGAATTTCATCATCATTAATATAATAATACCCCACCCATGATTTTATTGCAAAAAATACATAAAAGATATTTATTATGAATTTAAAAGGTTTTTTTATGAAAATTATAGCAACAGGCAAAATAGATAGAAGAATAGTGCTTGCAATTATATCAGTGAAACGTTTATTTCGCTTGTTGTTGATTTTTGCAATAGAGTTAATGTCAATTATATATATATCACCTGAGGTATTTATGGAATTACTTCCGATGATGGATAGACTTTCGGGAGGTGCAATTTTATATTCTACTTGTGAATAATGTAATTCCGACATCTTATCTATAATTTCCTGTGCAGGTAAATCTTTTGCACAAAAAACTACTTCATCAATTTTATATATTGTAATAATATCTTTAATCTGTATTAAATTACCTATAAAACCTTCATTTTTATCCTTGTTATCAGATATGCTGATTAAGCCTATGAATCCTGTGTTTATATATGATTTTCTTAAAAGTTGGGCAACTCTTTCTGCTTCTTCTTTTTCACCCACAATAATAAAGCGTTTGTTTTTTTCAGTACCGATTCTGTAATTTTTTAAATTTAACAGATGAAATATTAAACGAATACCAAGCATTGATATAAAACCCCATAATGCTCCGAATAGAATTATTGCCCTTGAAAACCTATAGGATTCGGGCAATAATGAATAGAATACAAGTATAATGACAGTTCCGATAAGAAGTCCCTGGAATATTTTTATTAGTCGGATAGGATGATCATAACCACCGCTTAAATATACCGAAAATAGCCATATTAATATATAAACAGGTATTGCAATTGATATAAGTTCAGCAGGATAATGACCTCCATAAGGAAAAATGACATTATGTTCCCAATAATTTTTTATAATGAAAATACCTGTAAAAAGAAAGGCTGTATCAATTACAGGAAGCAAGGCTTTGGAAAAAAATCTGTTTATTATGGCAATAAATGCACGCAGGTAAACAGCAATATTAATAAGAAATGAAAATATTTTTGCATTTTTTTGCGAAAAATGCTTTTTCGCAAATATTATCATTGCATTGTAAAATATAAAAACATAATTAACGCTGCTTTTTTTTGTGCTTTCTCCTTTATAATGTATTATCCTTGTTTCAGGGAAATAATAATTTTTATAACCTGCTTTAATGATACGGTATGACATGTCAATATCTTCTCCATACATAAAAAATGACTCATCAAGTAAACCGATTTTATCTAATACTTTTTTTCTCAATAACATACAAGCCCCTGACAGAATTTCAACTTCATGTATTTTATTGTTATCAAGGTATCCGAGATGATATTTTGCAAATGTTTTTGATTTTGGAAATAATTTAGAAAGTCCGAATATTTTATAGAAAGCTACTGCCGGTGTAGGTAATCCACGTTTCGATTCCGGTAAAAATTTACCTTTACCATCAAGCATTTTAACACCCAGACCACCGGCATCAGGATGTTTATCCATAAAGGATATGATTTTTTTAAAAGTATCGTCTTCTACAACAGTATCGGGATTTAGCAGAAGTATATATTCACCTTTGGCTTTTTTTATTGCCTGATTATTTGCCTTTGAAAAACCTTTATTATCTTTATTAATAATAATGTTTACTTCAGGAAATTTCTCATTAAGCATTTTTACAGAGCCATCAACAGAATTATTATCAACAACAAATACTTCCGCTTCAATGCTATTGATTGCTTTACGGACAGCATACAGGCATTGCTCCAGGAAATATTTAACATTGTAATTGACAATTACTATGGATAGTTTCATAAAAATCTATGTTAATAGTTATAAGTTATATGTTATATGTTATAAGTTATAAGTTATTAGTTGCTAATATTAACATTTAATAACTTTTGCCAAAACATCAAGAATTTGTTAATAAATTACTTATGTAGAAATAAGTAATAATAATGCTCAAAATTAATATTTATATAATAAACTACAGCGTAAATATTAAGTTTTATGACTTTGTGTTTTAGTGACGTGATAAATAATGCCACTCTTAAAGGGATTCCCTTGGAATTCGGGACTTTATCATTTACCTTGATATAGGAGCAGAAGATTAGAAATTCATATTGATTTTACACTTTTTCGATTTTTATCAGGAGTCTATCACTCTTGAACCAACAGATCAAGCTGATCCTCTGCCATTTCAATTTTACAAGGTAAATAGCCGGCAGGGTCACCATCAAACTCTACTTCAGGATTTCGGTCATTACAATATATTTCAATTGTCCGGCAATAAAAAAGAGAAATATGGCCATTATTGCGAAAAGGATTACCTATATAGACTTTTCTTATTAAATCAGGTATTTTGAATAAATTTAATTTTTGAACAACCAGGCAATAAAATCTTCCATCCCCGCCCTTTAATGTATTATGTACTTTTATTCCAGAAGCTATGTATTTTGTCCGACCTATTGAAATATTATACAGATTCGATATTTTATCTTTTTTACCATCAACAATAACCGTATAATCATTTGCCTTATATGTAAAAAGAATTCTTATCAGAGAAACAAACGTGCCTGCAAAATCACCTATGTACTTTCTTATCCCGCTATTAGCATATCTTGCT
>JAIOSH010000498.1 GCA_021107685.1 Bacteroidales bacterium
ACCAATTTTTATATTTATCAATAATAGTTAAGAGTTCGCCAAATAATATTTGTGTTGTCATTTCAAATTTATTGGATGGTTCAGCCCTAACCGGTACGATACTTAATAAGCAAATTCCGAATTCCATTTCTGATGTTTTTTACAATATTACAAAAATAACTTGGAATGATGGAATAATGAGTCCAATCCGAAAAGTCATAGCCATAATGATATGCTTTCCCCCTTCCCAACTAAAAGGAGAAAGAGTTATATTGAGCAAGATTTAATTTATTATTCTTTGCTGGTTTCTTGTGCGTTTCCCTCTTGAGGAAAAATGTACTAAAATAACGTGTGAATTTCACGTATTTATAATAATCAAATTATGTAGTGATAAACAAATAACTGAGAGTATAATGTATATTCCTGTATCGTTTGGCTATGCGTAGTGTGGGATTTCGGAGTACTTCACTTTCGGTTTACTATAAAACTCGCATTATGCGTAGGTTTTATTAGGGGCTGGACATTATAATCTTTCTTTTATTTCGTTAAGTATTTTATCGTAGTCTAAAATGTTTTTTCTTATTTCAACAATATCCTCTGTTTTTAATTCTTTCTTTTCAACAGTTCCATTTTCTTCAATAATTAGATATTCAATTCCCTCAATTGTTTCTGATTTGGCATGAGCCAAATCATTTCGAATATCAATTACATTTTTCTTATATTTTTCATAAGTAAATTTAACATCCAACTTCTCATTGTTAATAAGTTTCATTAGTGTTCTTGACCTTTTTGAAGCATCTAAAATTCGTTTTATCAATTTCTTGTTCTCTGCATCTTTTGCTTTAAGATTACCTCTCTCATTGATTTTTTTCTCATTATCAACAAATAAACTTTTTGTATTGTCTTCCAATAATTTTATTATGTACTCTTTCAATCTTTGAGAATTAGCATTATCAGAATTCATAAATGAGATAATGATGTCTTCAATGATTCTGTCTAATCTACTTGTTTCTGCCATTACCATACCTCGAACAGCATTTATTTCTTCAAATTTTTTGATTGTTTTACGATAGACTTGAAAAAACTTTTCCTCAAAATCTTCCCTATTAGATATGTAAACACCCTCAAGAGAATTATTCATAAATACTTCTTGTAGTTTTTCAGAATCTTTTGAATAGAAAAGAATATCCGTAAAAATATTATTTTTTCTAACTTCTCTAATGAAAGTATCTCCTGTCAAATCATTATCTAATTTAAAATCAATCAATATCAAATCGAAAGTTTTGAAATTTGGAAACTTCTTCGAGAGAATATTCAAATCTTTATAGTTTTTATGTGGAAATATTTCTAGTACAAATCCTGATTCAGTAATCTCATCTTTTATCATTTTTTCTGTTGATTCTTGCCAAGAAAAATCATTCTCAATCCATAAAATTCTATAATTCAACCTCATAATTACAATTCGATTTTAAATTCAATACCTTTGTTATAGCTTGGGTTAACACTAATATTACCGTTCATTCTTTTTAGTGTTTTCTTGATATGTGCTAAGCCTAAACCTGAGCCATTTGTTGTTGTAAATCCTTCTTCAAAAATCAAGTTAGGATTAGTGATTGCAGAAGATAAACCTTTTCCATTATCTCGGTATGTAATAATTAGTTTATTATTATCAGTAATAAAATGAAACTCTATTTTATCAGCACCAATATCTTTTTTCCTTGAATTTCCAATTAAATTATCAATTATCATTGTAATTTCAAAAGGAACAAAATGTTTAATTATGCTAACATCACCGAAAAATTTAATTTCTAAATTCCTATATAATTTCAAGTAAATATTATTTATATAATCCTTAATAAATCCAACTATATCTTGCGTAGTATCTTGAGTGGCTTTAAGAAAGTTCTTTTTTGTTGCGAAGTTAGTGACTGTGTTGATTAAACTATTGGCTAAGCTAATGTCTTCAATAAAATCATTTAATTCTTTTGTTGATATTTTTTGTCCTTTATTTATTTTCCTTTTTATTCTAATGATTTCTTTTGAAATAATATCAGACTTCATTCCAATTATATGAACTAAATCCCTTACATCATCATATTCTAATGCCTTAACTGATTTTAAGAATAAATTTTGTTTGGTTATTTGTTCTTTTTCAGTGCTTACTTTTTCTAATTTTTTCTCAATTTGTAGAGTTTCCTTTTCAGCTTCTTTTTTTGCTTCTTGAATTTGTTTAAAATCTTTTTTTATTTTTTTTACACTTTTCAGCAGATCCTTATCATCAAATTTTTCTGCTTTTTGTTCAATTATTTGAATAGTTTTCGTAGTACTCTTGTCTTGTTTTTCTTCAACAATCTTAAAGAAGTCCCTATCATATTCTATTTTCTCAATATATTTAGGCTCAATAGTAAGCCATTTTATAAATCCTATTATTTCATTGTTTACAACATCTTGTATGGGTTCGCTAACTTTGGAAATTAGATTTCTCGAATCATCTAAAATTTTCACTTTAACATCTATAGCAGAAATAGCTGGCGAAAATTCACCAGTATTTTTGTCTTTGATAGGATCCCCCCATCTAATTACTTCTACTGTATAACGTTCAAGTCTTTTTAGTACAAAATTTTCAAATAATTTTAATAATTTATCATAAACTATGGTTTTTATCAGTCCACCATCTCTACTTGATGTTTCTTGTAATTCTATGTTATTCCCGTTAATTTCTATTCTCCCTAATAAATCACGCGTTCCTAAAAACCTATTATAACCTTGTTGTTTCCTAATATCTAACTTTAAACTATCATCTCCTTGTTCACCAAATGGGTATATTCTAAAACCATTTTTATACATAAAAACAGAACCATATTTAACTGATTCCATACCCATTAAACGATGAAATATGTTTTTTGCACTTCTATTTAAAACAAATAAAAAGATATTAATATTACTAAGAGATTTTTTTTTATCTATATCTTTAAATGGATTTTCTTCTTTGATTTTAAAAATTAAATTACCTCTGTCAATCAATTCAGAAAAGATATATTTTCCATCAGAGGATATTTTCACATTTATGTTGGTAGTTTTAATTTGTAATGATTCGAAAAGTTTATTTTGAATTATACCGTTAACAATATCAAAATCATTAGTATTTTTTTCTTCTAATTCTTCATCTCGCTCTTTCTCATTTTTAGCAATTATTTCTATTGAGAAATTATTAGTATCGTTTTCCTGATTTGGATTGACTAATTTTACAAGAGATTTTTTTAATTTAAGAATTCGGTTTCTATCCCAAACTTCTCTTAATCCAGTAATTTCAAGAATAGTTCCGTGTTTAAGATTATAATTTATTGATTCTAATACCTGATGCTTAACATTAACATCAATAAATTCCTCTTTTGCATCTTTTTCAAATTCCTCCCAATTAACAATAAGATTTTCAATCTTTGAACTTGTATTATCTTTAATTGTTATCAAGTTTAAAAAGCTTCCTAATCTGTCACAAGAAAAACGACCAACACCCTTTGCTCCTGCAAAATGTCTTTTTGTATTAATCTTATTTCTGTAATCATCAAATTCGGAACCGTCTTTTTTAGCTGAGTAGGCAACAAATAACCACTTTTCTTTTAACTCCTGATAATTCATTCCTTTTCCATTATCAAGAATAATAAGTTTTGCAAGAGCAGGATTATCCTGATTTTCAAAGATTACTTGAACATTTTCAGCATTGGCATCAAAAGAGTTCTTTACAAGTTCAAAAACAGCTACAAATTCATCAGTAATTAATTCCTTACCAATTATATTTTTTAAATATGCACTTATTTTGAAATGTTCATTATTCATTTAATAACTCTTTTAGTGTTAATCCTGCCAATTCACCAAATAATGGTGGAATTGCATTTCCAATTTGAGAATATCTGGGGACTTCCTTAACTCGTAGTTTTCCACCAGTTGTGTATTTTCCTTTAAATTCAAAATCATCAGGAAATGATTGCACACGTGCATATTCTCTTACTGTTAAAATTCTAGGTTCGCAGTAATGGACATAATCATCTGGATGAGTTGTAGTCGTTGGGGTAGGACTATTTGGATTTAAAACAACAATACTTCTTTTCTTTACATTAAACTTCTTTCTTTCTGCATCAGTTAATCTCTTTCCTTTTGTAGTATTATTTATTAAAGTTAAAAAAAGATTAACTGTATTATCAGAATGCCTTGTAAGCCTATGACTGTCAGGAATATTTGCCTTAATGCCCTGACGCATTATTTTTTGATAATTACTTTGATGCTCTAAGTATTTACTTGTTTTATACCCTTTTGAGTCTAAACTATCAGCAATATTATCTTTATTTGATAATAAATCGGAAATCGCATCTTGAAGGCTTGGATTTATTTCAATACCTTTATTAATAATGAATTTTGTTTTATTCTTCTTTATAAGCTCAAAAAATATTTGTGCTTCTATATCATTTCTATAATCTTTTCTAATACCAATTAAAATAAAACGAGTTCTTTTTTGTGGTACACCGTATTCAGAAAAATCAATTAATTGTGCAAAAACATCGTATCCCGTATAATCTTTGCCATTTTGCTGTAATGCACTTGTTACATAATCAGAATATATTTTACCCTTTGTTTTGTTTTCACCAAATTGTAATGTAAATCCTTTAACATTCTCAAAAAATATAATTTTAGGTTGAACCAATCTAATAAATTGAATATATTTATTTAAAAGACTGTTTCTATCATCATTTTCATTTCTTCTTCCTGCTGTTGAAAAACCTTGACAGGGTGGGCCTCCTACTACCAAATCTACTATCCCTCTATATGTATGCAATTCTTTATGATGATTTTTAAGTATTTCATTAATATCGTGTTCTTTTTGCGGAAGCCATTCAGGCCAATCAAAATGCTTCTTTTTTTCAATCAAGTTATGTTTTAATGATAAAAAAGCATCTGGACTTTTTTCAATGGCAAATATACCTTCCCAAATACCTGTATTGTAGAGTCCCAATGATAGACCTCCACACCCAGCAAATAAATCAATATATTTCAATTTATTTTTCTCCATAATTTACAAAAATAATATATTAATGCATTTTTTATAGTAAATTATGTATCTTTTTTTACCTTGCCCATAACTATTCAGTTTAAAAGGTGGAATGTGAATCAATAAATAATTTACGAGATTAATGATGCTGATTATTTGTCCTTTGTGCTTTTTGAGTAGTCTTTTCGTTTAAATTACTTTGCGGAGTGGACTCAATACTGTAATGATGGAGTAATGGCGGAAGGTATAATTGTAATTAATAGTAATTGATTGTAATTGTATGTAACAATAAAAACCATGTAACCATGAAACAATAGAAACCATGAAGCAATAGATTCCCCAATTCAATAATATTGTTTAGAAATTTACTAACTTCGTGAAAATTTTTTTATGAAAAAAATAATTGCTTTTCTGAAAGAATATGGTAATGAGATAGTCAGAAATTTTCTTTTTATTTTAAGTGTGATTTTGCTCTTTTTGATTTTTCCAAAAG
>JAIOSH010000293.1 GCA_021107685.1 Bacteroidales bacterium
CAAAAACGACATAAGCAAAAATAGAAAAATTGATTCCACAATAATATAATGTATGGTGCTAATTCGCCGGTTTAGTTCAACATTGCGTACATATTCGGCTAGAGCCGAAAACGATACTTATTTGTTGCAAATTTAACACATTATTTTGAAATGCCAAATATCACTATTTACGGTATAGCTACAATAGTATTTTAAGAATATCCCTGTTAAATCATTTTCTTAGGGTCAACCCATTTAGTAAATTCTTCATCAGTAAGTAAACCAAATTCAAGTGCTGCTTCGCGTAATGTTGTTCCTTCCTGATGGGCTTTTTTTGCAATTTTAGCAGCATTTTCATAACCTATGTGCGTATTCAAGGCTGTAACCAACATTAATGAGTTTTCTAAGTTTTTTTGAATAAAGTTAAAATTCGGTTCTATTCCGACAGCACAATTATTATTGAATGAAACACAGGCATCACCTAATAATGTAGCTGACATTAAAAGATTATAAATCATAACAGGTTTAAAAACATTTAGTTGAAAATGTCCATGCATACCGCCGGCAGTAATAGCTGCATCATTACCAACTACTTGTGCACAGACCATTGATAATGCTTCGTTTTGAGTTGGATTTACTTTTCCCGGCATTATTGAAGAACCCGGTTCATTTGCAGGAAGCATTATTTCTCCTATACCACATCTCGGACCAGAAGCTAATAATCTTAAATTATTCGTAATATGCATTAAGCTTACTGCAAGGGTCTTTAAAGCACCTGAAGTTTCAACCATAGCATCATGGGCTGATAGAGATTCAAATTTATTTTCAGCAGTAATAAAAGGGTAAGCTGTAAGTTCTGCTATTTTTTTTGCAACCAATTCAGCATAACCTTTAGGTGTATTAATTCCTGTTCCAACGGCAGTTCCTCCAAGAGCCAATTCTGTTAGATGTGGCAGAGTGTTTTTTAATGCTTTTAGACCATGGTCTAATTGCGAAACATAACCTGAAAATTCCTGACCTAAAGTAAGTGGAGTAGCATCCATCAGATGTGTTCTTCCTGTTTTTACAATATCTTTAAATTCTTCAGATTTTTTTGATAAGGTATTTCTTAATAATTCAATACCGGGAATTGTAGTTTCTATAATCGTTTTATATGCTGCAATGTGCATAGCAGTTGGGAAAGTATCATTTGAAGACTGAGATTTATTAACATCATCATTTGGATGAATAAATTTTTGACCTTCTCCTAATTTTCCACCATTTAATACATGAGCACGATTAGCAATAACCTCATTAACATTCATGTTCGACTGTGTGCCTGAACCTGTTTGCCAGATAACCAAAGGAAAATTATCATCTAATTTCCCTTGTAAAATTTCATCACAAATTTTTCCAATTAGCTCGGATTTTTCATAAGGTAAAACTCCCAATTCATTATTTGCTAAAGCAGCAGCTTTTTTTAATACTGCAAATGCCCTAATAATTTCAATAGGCATTGAGCCTTCTTCACCTATCTTGAAATTTTCTTTTGAACGTTGTGTCTGTGCACCCCAATATTTATCTGTGGGAACTTCTACATTTCCCATTGTGTCTTTTTCTATTCTTGTTTTCATATATTTATTTTTTAAATTTGCACAAAATTATATGTTTTTTAAGAGAAATTAAAACTTCTTTATAATTTTGCAGAAAATTTTGAGTTATTTAATTTAAACTTTTAATAATGAGTAGGATTTTAGCAATTGATTATGGTCGTAAAAGAGTTGGTCTTGCTGTAACAGATGAATTGAAAATTATTGCTAATGCCCTGACTACTGTTAATACTAAAGACATTATTAATTATTTAAAAGAATATATTTCAAAAGAAAATGTTGAATGTTTCGTGCTTGGCGAACCTAAACAAATGAACTATCAGGCATCAGAGTCAATAAAATACATTAATCCGTTTTTAAAAGTATTAAAAAAAGAATTTCCTGATATTCCTATTAAAAGAACAGATGAACGATTTACTTCAAAAATAGCTTCGCAAACTATTATTGCAGCAGGTTTAAAAAAGAAAGACAGACAAGATAAAGCCTTAATTGATAAAATAAGTGCAACTTTGATCTTACAATCTTATTTGGATTCAATATCAGGCAGGTTTAATGAATAAAAAAGAAAAAAATGGTTTTACCGGTTACAGCTTATGGGCATCCTGTTTTAAGAAAAATCTCTAAGGAAATAGATAAGGATTATCCAAATTTTAAAGAACTTATTGATAATATGTTTGAAACAATGTATTTTTCAAAAGGTGTAGGTTTAGCAGCCCCACAGGTTAATTTATCAATTCGTTTATTTATTGTGGATGCTTCACCGTTTGCTGAGGAAATGCCTGAAACAAAAGATTTTAAAAAGGTTATCATTAACCCGAAAATTGTTGAAGAAAAAGGAGAAGAATGGATATTTAATGAAGGTTGTTTAAGTGTTCCTGATATAAGAGAAGATATTTCACGAAAACCTAATATACACATCCAATATTACGATGAAAATTTTGAATATCACGATAAAATTTACGATGGAATACTTGCTCGTATTATTCAACATGAATATGACCATCTTAAAGGCATACTTTTTATTGACAGAGTCAGTAATCTGAGAAAAATGCTTTTGAAAAGAAGATTATCCGATATTTCAAAAGGAAATATTAATGTATCATATAAAATGATTTTTCCAATTAAAAAGAAAAAATTTAAAAAATAATTAAAAAATAAATTATGAAAAATTTAAAAAAACTTATTACCTATTTTATTGTATTGATTGTGTTTTTTGCATGTAGTTCTCCAAAAGAAAAAGCAGAATTAAAAATTAAGGAACTTGAAAACATTTTATTTTCTGATGAAAATAAAATGATTGATAAAGCAAAAGCTTATGAATTGATAAAAGCATATACTGATTTTGCCGAGAAATATCCTGATGATATTAGAACACCGGAAATTTTGTTCAAAGCAGGAGATATGTCAATGAATTTATCAGATGCTGTACAATCTATTAAATTATTCGAACAAATAATTGAACAATACCCTGATTATGAAAAAGTTGCTCAGTGTTTATTTTTAACAGGATTTATTTATGAAAATAATCTTAATGATCTGAATAAGGCAAAGAAAATTTATACTGAATTTATTGAAAAATATCCTGAAAATGAATTTGCTGATGATGCACAGGTATCAATTGAAAATCTTGGTAAAACACCAGAACAATTAATTAAAGAATTTGAGGAAAAAACAAAAAAAAATGAAAATTAATTTTTTCTCAATAATAAATTTATCAAACCAACGTTTATATAAATAATAATGTAATTTTTTTCATGTAAAAGTGCTGTTTCGCTTATGAACAGCACTTTTTCTATTTATTGAAGATTGTTTTTAAATCTTTTTTCTCAATTAATGATAAATCATCCCGTTTATCAATACATTCAATAATTTTCTTTTTAAAATTCCAGCATGTCATTTGTCTTATATTAATTCTACGTGATAATTCATAAGAGGAAATTTTAGTTGTGTTACAAACAAGATAAGTAATATAAAAAGCATCAGTTAAAGAAATTTTACAATGATGAAACAATGTGTGTGATGTAGCTGATTCTTCATATTTACATTTAGTACAACGCCTTGAAAATGATTTTTTACCTTTACAGTAATTTTTATTACCACATTTTTTACATTTATAACCATCTTTCCACTTTTCATTAGCGAGATATTCAAGACATTTTTCCTCATTATAAAATATATTTTTAAATTCTTTTACACTTATATCATTGAAAAATGTTTTCATTTTTAAAATTAATTCAATTTTACTGCCATAATGTCATCGGTACAGTTTTTGATACAAAATTAAAAAAAAAAGTGTTATTAAAGCGATTTATTAATATTTTTTTTTATTTTTGCAGAAAAATTTAAATTTTTAATTTAAAAAAAAATACTGATATGAAAAAAAATGTATTAACAGGTTTAATCTTAGTAGTGGCTTTTATTAGTTTATCCAATTTTACACAAGCACAAAAACAAGTTAATCCGGAAAATTTAACAGAGGAAACATTTAAGAAGAAAGTTTTCGATTATGAAAAAAATAAGGAAAAATGGGTATTTGAAGGAGAATTACCTTGTGTAATTGACTTTTACGCTGATTGGTGCAAACCTTGTAAATTAGTTGCTCCTATTATGGAGGAATTAGCAATTGAATATGAAGGTAAGGTAAATATTTATAAGGTTAATACTGAAAAACAAAAAGAATTAGCAAGTTTATTTCAAATAAGAAGTATTCCAACGGTTTTGTTTTGTCCTATGAAAGGCAAACCACAAATGACACAAGGAGCATTGCCAAAAGAAACTTTCAAGCAGGTTATTGATGAATTTCTTTTAGGAATTAAAAAAGAAGAAAATAAATAAATAATTAAAAATATAAATTTAAAAAATGGAACATTTAACAAAACAGACTTTTCTGGAAAAAGTCTTTAATTATGAACAAAACAAACAATGGAAATTTGAAGGCAAATTGCCATGTATAATTGATTTTTATGCTGATTGGTGTCAACCATGTAAAATGGTAGCCCCTGTACTCGAAGAATTATCAAAAGAATATGAGGGAAAGATCAATATTTATAAGATAAATACAGAACAGGAACAGGAATTATCTTCTGCTTTTGGGATCAGGAGTATTCCCTCAATACTGTTTTGTCCTGTTGATGGACAACCTCAAATGATGCAGGGCGCATTACCAAAAAATGCATTTATTGATGCTATTGAGGATGTATTGTTAAAAAATCTAAAAGAACAAGTAAATTAATATTTGAGTTTTTGTTTTCTATTGGGATAAAGGTGTGGTAAATTTATTTTACTACACCTTTTTTATTAAGAATTATTTTAAAATAATAAATTTGTATGTTCAATACAAAATAAAATTTTATGTCCATATTACTTTCAACAGCTTATTTGGCACCTATTGAATATTATTACCATATCGCAAAATTTTCCGAGGGTTTTATTGAGAAATATGAAAATTACATCAAACAAACTTATAGAAATCGTTGCTTGATTTATAGTGCAAATGGTATGCAAAGACTAAGCATACCGGTTATTAAGGTAGATGGAAACCATACCTGTATTAAAGATATTCAAATTTCATACTTTGAGAACTGGCAAAAAATCCATTGGAAATCTATTGAATCGGCTTATAATTCATCACCTTTTTTCTTATATTATCAGGATGATATTAAACCTTTTCATTTTAAAAAATATAAATTTTTAATTGATTTTAATCAAGATATTTTAAATGTAATTTTAAAATTGATTGGTATTAAAACAATAGTTAAATATACATCAGCATATCAAAAGGAATCATCAGGTATTCCTGATTTGCGAAATAAAATAAAACCCGGGAAAAAAATATATGATAATAACAAGCTGAACATAATTCCTCATTATACACAAGTTTTTGAAGCAAAATACGGCTTTATTCCAAATTTAAGCATAATTGATCTTTTATTTAACGAGGGTCCGAATACAAAAGAATATTTACAAGGATTGGTGTTTGATAAGAGAGAGTAAACGAATTGAAAGCCCATCCCACAAATAGCACAACTTGCCTTTATTTTTTGGGATTTGATTTTTGCTGTCACGTAAATTTTTACTCTAAAAAACCAAAAGAGCTATTTTTTTCACCACTACTCATAATAAAACATTAAAAAAAAATTGATAGAAAAACATCTTAAAAAAATAAGATGTCTAAAATTATTTTATACTTTTACAATTTCGGAAATTGATGCAAAGCACAATGAATAGAATTAAAGAAGTTTTAGAAGAAAAAAGAATAAAACAAACTTGATTATCAGAAAAACTCGGAAAGAGTTTCAATATAATAAATTTAATTTCCTTTATCTTGGTGATTGCGATGATATGGTAGCTAATATAAATAAATTGAGTATTAAAATTAATAAGTTTTTCAATGGATAATCCTTTAAAAAATAACTTCCGCATTCAAATAAAATCATTGTGTTTATTTGAATTCCAGGATTTCATTACTAAACTTTTTATGTTTAGATATGGTGCTGAAAATTATATACCACCTCGTGAAATTAAAGACAAAGGAGCTGATGGAATAATCATTAACAAGAATACTATTGTTGCCTGTTATGGTCCTAAAAAAATTGACAAGAATAAATACCTTAAAAAAATTGAAGACGATTTTAAATTATACTCTAATAATTGGCAAACGAATTATAAAAACTGGATGTTCGTTACAAATAATGATATTCCTGAATGGAGCATTAACAAAATTAATAATCTAAAAAAAGACACTTCTCAAATTGGACTTGAAAATATTCTGTTGTTTATTGATGAATTACCAAGCTATCAAAAGAGAGAACTTGCAAATTATTTAAATATTGGAAAAGACTTGTTTGCACGAGATTATTTAAAAGAAATAATTAAAGATTTGATTAAAGAAGCTTCATTTACCAATGAAAATGTGAAATACAAACAACGAATTGACTTTCCTGAAAAAGTAAGTTTGAATTTTGAACAG
>JAIOSH010000022.1 GCA_021107685.1 Bacteroidales bacterium
ATCCAATAGAATATCCTGATCTTTATCACTATATCCGTAGTTCATAAATAATATCTCAGCATTTTTGTCAACTTTGTTCACATACCAATACCAAATTCTGAATAATTTTTCGCGAATATTGAACTTCATAGTTATATAATTATAAATTATTTTTTGATTTTTTGTTCCCCAACTCATATACATGAGAACGCACCTTTTGTGCCCAGTCCCAGTGGGATGAAGATTTAGCAAACATGTGAGACGGTAAAGGTTCTCCAATTTTTACTTTTATGGTTTTATTTCTCTTTCTAAACATCTCACGAGGTAAGAGCAATAACTCAATATTAGTCTTAATCCCAAACAATCGCCTTGTCATATACACCATATAAAACATCCTGGAATTTCTGCCGTAAAAATAGAACGGTACTATATCTCTTTTGCTTGAAATAGCTTTTGTAATAAAACTTTTTTGCCATGCTGAATCCTGCACTTTTCCCTTATATCGCCTTGATACTTCACCTGCAGGAAAGTGTGTTATGGGAATTTCCGAATTATACGTATCGTCCAGCGCTTTTACATACTCTTTTGGCGAACGTCCAAAAACATTTACCGCTGCAATCAATGGACGCAATTGGGGTAAAAACATAAAAGCATCATTAGCTATTGCTTTCAGATGTCCATATTTTTCAGATACCGTGCGAGTCAATACCAATCCATCTATCACACCAAAAGGATGGTTGGCGGCAAAAAAGCACTTCCCATTTTCCGGAAGGTTATCTTTCCCTTCAATCTCTAACCTTAAATTAAACTCTTCGATTATTTTAGTAAGAAAATCTATTCCTGCATAATCTGAATACTTACTAAGAATGCGGTTCATTTCATCTTGCCTGATAAATTTCGCAATCCATTTGATGACAAATCCAGGCAGTTTATTTAATACTTGCGAGTTATTTTCTTCAATAATCTTTGAAATGTCGATATACTTAATGTCTTTGCCAAATTTTGTCATTTATTCCAGTATTGACATGATTGTCTTAAATTATGCCTTACTTGTTTATAGATTTATAAAAATCGTATATACCTTACAAAAAGCCATAGGTAAATACTTTTTTAATTTTTTGCAAATATAATAAAATTTATAGATTACTAAAATATCCGCTCCATTAAACCAAATGTAACTAATCAATTAATAGCATAAATTTTTTTCTGTGTTCAATTATTCTAATTTTGTAAGATGATTTTAACAGATACACATACACATCTTTATCTTAAAGAATTTAATGATGACAGGGAACAAATAATACAAAAAGCCATTGATGGAAATGTTAAAAATATGCTTCTTCCAAATATTGATAGTTCTTCTGTTGAAGATTTATTAGATTTATGCAGAAATCATCCTGACAATTGCTTTCCTATGATAGGTTTGCATCCGGGATCGGTTAAACATAATTATAAGGAGGAATTAAAAAACACCGAGGATTGGCTTTATAAACATAAATTTTATGCTATTGGTGAAATTGGAATTGACCTTTACTGGGATAAAACTTTTGCAAAAGAGCAGGAATATGTTTTCAGGTACCAGGTTGAAATGGCTAAAGCTAATAATTTACCAATAGTAATTCATTCAAGAAATTCTTTTGACGAGATATATAAAATTCTCAATGAAATTAAAAGCCCTGAATTAAAAGGAGTTTTTCATTGCTTTACAGGAAATATTGAACAATCAAATAAAATTATAAATATTGGATTTAAATTAGGTATTGGTGGGGTTATTACATTTAAAAATTCCGGCTTAGATAAAGTTATTCAACAAACCGATCTTAAACATATACTTTTGGAAACAGATTCTCCATATTTAACACCGGTTCCTTACAGGGGTAAAAGAAATGAAAGTTCATATATATATTATATAGCTGAAAAAATTGCTGCAATTCAAAATACTACAATTGAGAATGTTGCTAATATTACAACAAATAATGCAATAAGATTGTTCAAGTTTAAATTAGAAGGGCATTAGTGTTATTCCTATTGATATGGGGTATATGTCAGGTCCTTTATCTTTCCTGAATATATTTGATAAAGAGTAATATGTCATGAAATTCATCCATTTATATCCGATCTTAAATGTTGGACCATATCTGTAAGTATCAATATTTTTTATTTTACTCATTTTCATAATAACAAGGTCATCGCCGTCAATTAGATCATCACCCTTATATTTTGTATGGCTGCATAATAAAATACCTCCTTTAAATCCGAGTGCAACTCTGAATTTGCTTTTTGTCTTAAGCCTGAACTCTAAAGGAATGTCTATATAAGTAACTGATAATTTATTTTTTTTATATCCGATAAATTTATTATTTGCTGCCTTATTTGGGATTTTATAGAAATAAGAAGTGCCGCTTGTATCATCAATAAATGAATTACTATAAAAATTATGTGTACTTAAACCAATACCTATGGCAATGCTAAAATTACTTTTTCCAAATGGAATATTATACATACCAAAAATATTTACCCCTTGGTTAATTGTTCTTGTTGATACACCATCAGGAAGTTCCTGCCATAAATCAGTGAATATATCAATGCCTGTACTAAATTTTCTTTTTGTTTCTTCGCTAACAACTTGTGAAAAACAATTGGTAATCAAAAAGAGACTTAAAAGAATTATATATATTTTTTTCATAAAAATAGATTTAACGATTAAGTTGACAAATATACGATTTAATTTAAAAATATATTAAATAAAGTAAAAAATTATGGCTAAATAATATTTTGATGTGCTGGGGAAATATTTTGGTCGGACAATTCCTTTACTTGTAATAGCAAGAAGGAGCTTATATTTTATTTCTAAACCCTTTTTGAATATAGTAATATAGCATTTGCAA
>JAIOSH010000490.1 GCA_021107685.1 Bacteroidales bacterium
GAAGCAATCTGTTTATTTGAAACCTAATTCATTATTTATTAACAGATTGCCACGAAACTCTATCACACAATCCCTACTGTCAGTTTCTCGCAATGACGGTGATTCTTTGATTTTTGTTGACTTTATGGACAGATTCTAATTAGTAATCTTGTAATTTGAGGTTTAATTACCATATATACTTTGTTTTCTTGTTTAACTTGGTAAGAAGTTCATTAATATCTTTTTTCAATTCAATTATTCTTAATTCTCTATTAACAGCAATTTTGTTGAAAATTTTAAGTTCTTTATTTTTCTTTTTAAGTTCTTCCTCTGCCTGCTTGCGTTTTGTGATGTCTCTAATTGAGATCAAACCTGCTAATTTTTTTTGATATTGGATTCTTGTACCCATTGCGCTTATCCACACCTCTTTACCATCTTTTGTTATTGTCCGATACTCATCTATTTGCTGCAAGTTTTTTTCAAACATATCAATTGCAATAATTTTAATAACTCTTTCTCTGTCTTCAGGATGAATAAAGTTAATAGGATTCAATCCAATTACGTCTTCGACAGATTCAAATCCATACATTTCTGCAGAAGGTAGATTAGCAAGCACGATTTTCATTGTTTCAGCATCAAGAACAAAGATACCATCAATCGCCTTTTCAAATAAAATTTTATATTTTTCATTAAATTCCCGTAATGCCTCCTCATTCCGCTTACGTTCGGTGATGTCTTTATGATTTGCCGAATGTGCGATAGCTTTTCCTTTATCATCCATTATTTTTGATGCAGATATTTCCATAGGAAAAAGTGTACCATCTTTTCTTTTACCTATTAATTCTCCAGTCCAACCATTTTTCATTGTTGATTTCATTGTTTTTTTCAATATTGAGACCTGATCTTCCTGATAAATGAAATCAATTTTCTTACTTATTAACTCTTTTTTTGAATAGCCAAACATCTTAGTAAATGCCTTATTAACATAAGTTATTTTATTATTAAGGTTACATATAGACAGTCCGTCAATAGAACTATTAACAGCTTGCGATAATAACTTAAAATTTTTTTCCGCCAGTTTGCGATTTAATTCAACTTTTCGCAGTATGTATATAGCTATCAAAAAAACTAAAAAGAAAAAAAATATTTCAATAATAATTTCCTTCCAATTTATGGGTGTGGATGTTGCTCCCAGTACAATATGAGGTAAGTCAAGCAATTCATTTAAAATACTTAGAATACAAAGTAAAACAAATGAATATATTATAATCACCAGGTATTTTTTTCCTGTATGAGATTCCAAATTTCGATATTTCATATCATAATAATTTTAGAGTTTATATGTTTTAGTAATACAAAATTATCGTTCAAATATAGTATTTTTATATATAGAAAAAAAATATATTTTTTTTTAGTAACAAAAAATAAAAAATTACTCAAATTTATTGACAGGATAATAAGCAATTTTTTTACTTTTGAACTCCAGAATAAATATTAATGGATATTATAAAAAAAATTAATGATTTATGGCAGGAATTATATCCGCAACATTCAATTAGATTTCTTAATGAATTTATTACAGAACTTGAATCAGTAAAAAAAAATATCATTCTTAACGGATTTTGTCAACCTGAACCTGAATGGTATAAAGATGCTATTATATATTCTCTTTATGTTGATTTATTTAATACTGACTTACCCGGATTAGAATTAAAATTGGATTATTTAAAGGATTTGGGAGTTAAATGTCTGTGGTTACTACCGATTCTTGATTCACCTATGAGGGATTCGGGTTTTGATATTCGCAGATATAATAAAATTCGTCCGGAATTATTAAATTTACCCAAAACTTCAACAGAAGAAGAACAACAGGCTGTTTTCAGGCATTTCATTGATGAGGCTCATAAAAGAAATATAAAAGTAATATTTGATATTGCATTAAATCATACTTCAAATGAACATAAATGGTTTATAGAATCAAGAAAATCAACTGATAATCTTTACAGGGAATATTATATATGGAATAAAAATACTAATAAATACAAGGATACAAGACTGATATTTAAAGGAATGTGTCCGAGCAACTGGGAAAAGGATGGTGATTGGTATTTTTTCCATAGATTTTTTGAATTTCAACCCGACCTGAATTACCATAATCCCAATGTCCTATTAGCTATGAGCAGAAATTTGCTTTATTGGTTAACTCAGGGAGTAGATGGATTTCGAGCCGATGCCATACCTTACTTATGGAAAGAAGACGGTACTGATTGTGAAAATTTACCAAAAACACATACTATTGTGAAATTTTTCAGAGCAATACTTGATTTTGTCCGCCCAAACACTCTTTTATTGGCAGAAGCCTGTCAGCCACCTGAGGAAGTAGTTAAATATTTTGGCAATGGCGATGAATGTCATGCAGGCTATCATTTCCCGTTAATGCCACAGATATTTAAAGTATTGGCTTTACAAAAAGCCGAAGCTGTTATAAAAATATTACATCATTCTGTAACACCTGTAATTGATAACTTTAATCAATGGTTTATATTTTTGCGACTTCATGATGAACTAACCTTAGAAATGGTTGATGAAGAAGACCGTCAGCTTATTTATAATCATTATTGTCGTAATCCGCAATGGGATTTTAGGGTAGGAGAGGGGGTTTCTGCAAGATTAGCTGACCTTATGGAATATATCCCTCAAAAAATCGGACTTGCATATTCAATAATGTTAACTTTAAAAGGTACTCCAATTGTTTTTTATGGTGATGAGTTTGGAAAAACAAATGATGAAGATTATTATAAGGCAATGATAAAAAAAACAGGAAAAAATGA
>JAIOSH010000288.1 GCA_021107685.1 Bacteroidales bacterium
GTCCATAATGTCCACCTTGAGAAATATTTTAGATTTAAGAATTGAGATTTAAGAATTAATGCATTGAAGATTAATAAGTTGGCAGCAAATCAAAAAATCACCGTCATTGCGAGAAACTGACAGGTGGAATTGTGTGATAGAGTTTCGTGGCAATGACGACATCATAGACAAACTCTAATTATGATTACTATTAAACCAAAAAAAACTTTAGGACAACATTTTTTAAAAGACGAGAATATAGCCCGAAAAATTGTTAATAGTTTATCACAAAACACTGTAAATATTTTAGAAATTGGACCGGGTACAGGCGTTCTTACCAAACATTTACTAAAAAAAAATAATGTTAATTTATTTGTTATAGAAATTGACAGAGAAGCTGTTGAACATCTTAAAATTGTCTTTCCCGAATTAGAGAAAAGGATTATTTTTGATAATTGCATAAAATATGATCTAAGCAGTATTTTTCCCGAACCCTTTTCTATAATCGGAAATTTTCCTTATAACATTTCGAGCCAGATACTTTTCAGAATTTTGGATTATAAAAACCATATAACAGAAGTTGTCGGGATGTTCCAAAAAGAAGTTGCCGAAAGGATATCATCAAAATCGGGAAACAAAAAATATGGAATATTAAGTGTGTTGATGCAGGCTTTCTACGATATTGAATATTTATTCACTGTAAATGAAAAAGTTTTTATTCCACAGCCAAAAGTAAAATCCTCAGTCATCCGTTTAAAAAGAAATAATATTCCAAAACTTAATTGCAATGAAGAATTATTTTTTAGAGTTGTGAAAACTGCATTTAATCAGCGAAGGAAAACCTTACGAAATTCCCTTAAAAATATGAATATTGACTCAAATATTTTAGAAACAGAAATTTTAGGTAAAAGACCAGAACAATTAAATGTTAATCAATTTATTGAGATAACTAATTCAATAAAGTTATAAAAACTTACATTTTATCCCAACCCGGAAAATTATTTGTTATATTAATTATCATTAATTGAGTTTGCCTACTGCCATTTGCCTACTGCCACTTGCCTACTTTTTATCTTGTTTCTCCCACAACTCGCAACAAGTTTTTCAACATTATTAACATGTTGTAAATATAGGTTTATTTAAGGGACTAACTATTTTCAACTTATATAGAAAATCAAAAATCGTTAATCGGTGTTCGATATTCAAAAAAAAAATAACGAATATTGATTAACGAATGTCGAATGTCGAAGTGGCAAATCTAAAATCAGCATAGACAACATTCAAACTAACAACATAGCCTGTCCCGTACCTGAAAGGTCGGGATTGGTAAAAGTTGCGAATTAAGAGCCTAATGACATCTGTTAATACAATCAATAAGTTCGCTAAGTGCTTTAGTAGCTAAAGAATAATAAATCTTTTTACCTTCTCTTTTAGAATTTAGCAATCCCTTATTTTTAAGAATATTCAGATGATGGGAAGCAGAAGCCTGTTCTATATTCAGATTGTTGTATATTTCAGTTACACTTAGGCTTTTATCCTGTAACATATCAATAATGGCTATTCTCATAGGATGAGCTATTGCTCTTAGTTTACCTGCAGCATATTCTAATTTTGCTACATCTAATATTAATTTTTTCATATTTAATTTTTTTACAAAAATAAAAAAAAATATATTACATACAAATAAATATCTATATATATTTAAAAAAATTAAACAAATAAAGAAGTAAATTCAAATTTATTTACATCAAACAAACCTTTATCACTTAATTTAAGTTCAGGAATAACCAATAATGCCATAAAGGATAAAGTCATATACGGAGCATTGAGTTTTGAGCCTAATTGCTTTGCTTTTTTATCAATTCTATCGTATTGCTCTGCAATCTTATAACAGTCTTTGTTTGACATTATTCCTGCAACAGGCAGAGGAAGTATAATGTTTTCATCCCTGTTAACAAGCGAAACTCCGCCTTTATGCTCAATTAATAAATTAATTGCATTAACAATATCCTTATCATTTGTACCTACTGCAATGATATTGTGGCTGTCGTGAGCCACATTTGATGCAATAGCACCTTTTTTCAAACCAAAATTATTAACAAAATTAATAGCAGGTGGGGCTTGCTGATAACGATTCATTACTACCATTTTCAAAATATCATTTTCAATATCACTAATGACTTTGCCATTTTCAATTTTTGCATTAACCGATAAACATTCAGTAATTAATTGACCGTCTAATGCCTTTTGTACTTTTATAGTATCTGATTTTACTTTAATAATAATATCACTTTCACTTATAAATTTTGTATTGAATTGATTAGGTGTTGTTTCTTTCACGGATTCAATATTAGATTTGCCGTTTTCTGCTACTTTTATTCCATTAATATAAGTTGATAATACATTCATTGTTTTTAAATCATCAACTATAATAAAATCAGCTTTATCACCCTTCTGAAGTAAACCAACATCAAGATTATAATGTTTGACAGGATTATATGTACAAACTTTTAAAACTTTTAAAGGATTATTACCTTTTTCAACAGCTCTTTTAACAAGTTGATTAATGTGTCCTTTAACAAGGTCATTAGGATGCTTGTCGTCAGAACAAAACATTAAATTATCACAATATTTATCCATCAGAGGAATCAGTTCTTCAAAATTTTTAGCAGCACTACCTTCCCTTATCTGTATCTTCATTCCATATTTAATTTTATCCAATGCTTCTTCAATGGTAAAACATTCATGATCAGTACTTATTCCGGCTTTAATATATTTTTCAGCATCATTACCTTTTAAACCGGGTGCATGTCCGTCAATTGGTTTACCATATTTTTTTGCTATATTTAATTTTTGAATAACTTCTTTATCCTGAAATAAAACACCAGGAAAATTCATCATTTCGGAAAGGTAATGTATTTCATTCATTTTCATGAGTTCTTCAATTTCATTAACTCCGAGAACAGCACCGGAAGTTTCAAAAGGAGTTGCAGGCACACATGATGACGCACCAAAATAAAATTTAAACGGGACTTTTTTACCATTGTTAATCATAAATTTCACCCCATTTATGCCAAGCACATTAGCAATTTCATGAGGGTCGGAAACAGTAGCAACTGTACCATGAACAACTGCAAGACGTGCAAATTCGGATGGAATGAGCATAGAGCTTTCAATATGAATATGGGCATCAATCAATCCAGGTAATATAAAATTATTATTATTGCTACTTTTCTCTTTTATTGATATTATTTTATCATTTTCAATTATAATTTCACCTTGAAATATTTTTTGATTAACAACATCAACAATATTTCCTGATAAAGTAAATTTAGTTGGGGTTTTCATGTGATATATAAATTATAACTAAAATAAATTATGGCGGAGATTTTCCTCTTTGTGTTTCTTTGAGTCTTTCTGACTTGGTGGCTATCTTTTTTTAATTGCCACAAAGACACCAAGTCCCAAAGGTTCACAAAGTAAACATATTAA
>JAIOSH010000002.1 GCA_021107685.1 Bacteroidales bacterium
GCACAACCGGGTGCCGGATGTGGTGTATAACCTGGGTGCGGTGGGTAAGGAGCCTATGGTGCGGCTGCTGGCGCATCGGGCTGTGGATGCTGCGGGGAGGGGAGTAAGTTGTGAGGGGATAATACTTTCACTGCACTTTTGCCATTCATTTTTATTTTACAGCCACATCAATAATTCAGTATGTCAAGGGAATTGAGACATGACAGGCACACAGTATCGCTGCTTACGGACCACATGGTGTTTTCTCCAAAGTACAGGGGCAAGGTGCTGGTGGGTGATGTGGCTATGTTGGCTGAAGCGATAATCAGGAAGACGTGTAAAGAACTTGATATTGAAGTCATTGACATGGCAGTAAACCCGGACTGTGGGCTCTGGCTGGGACGTAGTTGAGAAATATATATCGGCACATAATACATATGAGCATAATAGGAGATTAATACGGAAAATCGCCATATACAGGCCCGGTACATTTGTACGGGGTATACCGTAGTGACTTCCGTAGATCGCTGGTGTATGCCAGAGGTCGAGATGGTTGCATGAATGATGTGGTTTTGTGAGGTGGGACTTCATGTAAGAACACCCTTAAAGGTGGACTTATAGGTAAGATAAAAACACTTAACGATAAAAAAATTAGAAACTTATATAATTGACTATTTTGATTACTTATTTTAAGGAAATGCCATGGAGAATAAATGAAAACAATAAATGTAATTAAGTTACCTATTTTGGCATTATTTTCAATTTTTATTATAACTACTGGTTGTCAAGCGCAGGATTATTCAGAAGTTAGAGCTAACGATATTTTGAAAAAAATTGAAAATGGAGAAGAAGTTTACCTTGAAAATGTTCATATAATAGGAGAGTTTAACTTAAGCAAAATATATCTTATGAATATCTCCACTTTGCCTAAATGGTGGCAAATCAATGAAGGTTTTGACGAAAATAAAAAGACTGTAAAAAGCAGAATAGAAATTGTAAATTCTATATTTGAAGATGATTGTGATTTTTCGAATATTCAATTTGTAGAATCTATTCATTTAAGCAGGGTGAATTTTGAGGAAAATGTCAATTTTAATGGTGCAAATTTTCAAGATTATGTTAATATTTTCCATGTGAATTTTAATGCTAAAGTGGATTTCAGTAATGTTAGCTTCAAAAAGGAAGTAGACTTTTATAATACAAGTTTTAATGGTGTGACTCTCTTCATCAATTCGAATTTTTATGAAGATGCCAACTTTGATTTCTCGAATTTTAATAGTAGAACTGAATTCGCAAATACACAGTTTAATAATACTGATTTTAGTTATACAAAATTTATTTATGTCGAATTTCCTGATGTTATTTTTAATGGTGATGCTGACTTTAGTGATGTGAAGTTTGGTGATGCGTACTTCTGGAATGCGGTTTTTAAAGGTTATGCTAATTATAAAGATGTAAGTTTCAGTAGTAATCTCAGTCACTATAAGACTGGTGATGCGTATTTTAGTGGTGCAAAATTTAATCGTGATGTTAATTTTTATTCAGCTAATTTTGATGGTGATGCGCATTTTAGTGGTGCAAATTTCAAAAATAATGTTGATTTTCATTCTTCACGTTTTGGTAATGCAGGTTTTATTGGTACAATTTTTAATGGGAGTACTTCATTTTATGATGTACGTTTTGGAGGTGCGAGTTTTAGAAATGCAATTTTTAATGGAGAAACCGATTTTGATTCTGCTGAATTCAATGAATATGGCTATTTTGACGGATCAAGTTTTTATAATAATGTATTTTTCGATCATGCATTTTTTAATAGTGCATTCTTCAGAGATGTAAATTTTAAATATATTGCTGATTTCAGTAATACAGAGTTTGATGACTATACCGATTTTAGTAATACAGAGTTTGATGACTATACCGATTTTAGTAATACAGAGTTTGATGACTATACCGATTTCAGTAATACAAAGTTTAACGATTATACTGATTTCAGTAATTCGAGGTTCAAAGATTATGCTAAATTTAGTAATTCGAATTTCAATGATTATGTAAAATTTTATAGTGCAGATTTCAAGAAGGTATTTTTTATTAATACTACATTCACCAAAGTTAATCTAAATAACATTTATTTCGAACAAATGAAAGTAAATTGGAGTTCTCTGGAAAATACAATGATTTATGATGGACCAACATATATCAATCTGATAAAAAATTTTAGAAATATTGAACAGTATGCTGATGCTGATAATGCTTATTATCAATACCGACGAATAAATCAAAAGCAAAAAAAGATTTCTTTCTCAAAGGTAAGTGACATATTTATGTGGCTAACCTGTGGTTATGGCGTAAAACCCCAGAATGCATTATTTGTTGGATCTATAATAATTCTGATTTTTTCCTGTATATTTTATAGAGATTATAATAATTCTTTTTGGGTTGGAAATGAAAAAATATCTAATATGAATAATAAGTTTATAAAAAAAATTAATGAAATTATTCCTATATATCTTAAACAAAAAGTTATTAAATATGCTCCTAGTTGGTGTAGTTTTTATGTCAGCTGGGTATCATTTACTACACTCGGGACAGTGAAGCCAAAAAATGGAACAGACAAATTAGCTATGATGTTAGAAAGTTTATTGGGATGGTTAATTCTCGCCTTATTTTTAGTAACATTAGCCAATATAATGATAAGACCATAGACTTTACAAAGTCCCTTATTGAATCGAATCTAGCTTTATGATACTTAAAAAAGATACTACTATGCATCGACCAAGATGCCCCGGATTTTGCGAAGCAATCCGGGGTCGTGACTGGGGGAACAAGATACACAGGAAACGCAGGACTAACTCACTACGGGATTGCTTTTTAACAGTTCAGTCCAGTAAAATCTTATGCTCAAGATCAATGACCTGATAGTTCCCATGCAGAGCAATGAACCAACAATAATAGTTAAAACCTCACCGTAGAATTATAGCTAATGAACGATCCGGATATTACCATACCCAAAGGCAGTGGTATCTATTCGCTGTTACTGGAACTAAAAAAAGATATGTGCTTAACAACAGGGGCACTGGGAGAGTTCGAGTTCCCTGCCGGTTATTATTCATATACTGGCTCGGCAAGAGGTGGCGGTGGTTTTAGCAGGATGAGGCGGCACCTGGATGTGGCAGCCG
>JAIOSH010000237.1 GCA_021107685.1 Bacteroidales bacterium
CATCAGACATATTATTATTCTTGACACTATTTTCTTTTCTTTTACTGTTAGTCCATAAATAAAAGCAAGAGCCACAAACCCCATATATACATAATATCCAAGCATCTGTATTGTCTTGGATGGGAATAGTACCAATACTATACCCACAATCATTCCAAGTGTAATAATAGCCGGGAATGTCTTTTTTGTCTTAATTGTCCAGAAAAGTGCAAAAGCTGCTGCCAGTCCTATGAGTATCTTTAAAATCATATCCTTTAAATTTTTGTGGTTCTTATTTTTTTTCTAATTTTCCCGTCTTTGGTTTGATATAGTAGTATTTTGGAGTTTGTCATTTGTTTTAATGTAATTATTAAGTTATTTACTATCCTGATTTTTCCTATACTCCGTACCTTGTTCTGCTGCCACTCTTCGACTACGCTCAGAGTGACCGCCGTAGTCCTTATACTGAGTGATTTGGTCACTCTTCGACTTCGCTCAGAGTGACCGGTGGAGTAGTCAGGATAAGTAACTTGGGTCAGGCTGAGCGTAGTCGAAGCCTTACTTTCTTCATTATCAAAAAATCTCCAGCCTGCTTCTTCCAATAGTTTATTGATTTTTATTCTTACATGAACTTCATTTTTCATTCTTCGATTCTTGTCATTTCAAAAGAGAATTTACTTCAATATCTTTGAGTTCTATAATAAAAATCATCATTCCTTAGTTATTATTTTTAAAACAAGTTTTTTTCTATCCTCTATATACATCTCCGGAGTGTTACCAGTATTTTCAAAAGAATATAATTTCTTATATGCTTTTAAAAATTCACGAAGTGATTTTTCTACAATCTCACAATTTAACTGGTATGTATAAGGAACAAAATAAGTTGCAATATCGCCGGAATAATTTATAAGGATGTCAGGAAGTACTTTGACTTCATTTGTATTGAAATCAAAAGAACTCAAATCGAAATAACGGATATTAGAAGCAAAATATGTACGGAAATATACACGAGAATTTTTCACATCATAAATTATACTCCATTGTTCACATGTAGGTCGTTGCATTGTTCTAAGAATATCAAAACCATATTTAACCGGATCGTCATTAGTTTCTGCATTATAGTTATTTACCATGTAAGCCCCCTGATTAAACCAATAACTTAGTAATTTTGGTTTTAATATAATCTTTCGTTTACCTCCAAATCCCCGGAATCTTTTTATATTCTCAATATCTCTTTTATACTCATAATTACACAACACAGGAATTGGTGCAGAATCACCGGTATATATTTTCACTTCTCCTTTAATAAATTCAATAATTGACATATTGGCATCTTTATCTGTTATAAAGAAATGCCAGTTATTTCCACCTATTGGTGCAGGAAGCCCCCAATCTACAATGTTAATACTATTAATATTTTTAATTACCTCTTCTACTGTTGCAAAATTATCTAATTGATATTGTACCCATTGTGTAACCATCATTGTTGGTAAAGAATCATTGTATGGGTAATCTTTGTAGCCATACCCCATTTCATTAACGACTAATCCGGCTTCATTCATACCTCCATCAGGTAACTCACGCCCAAAACTATTAAATGTTACTGATCCATATTTTGAAATCCATTCTATTACATGCTGTTCGTCACAAGCATTTAATTCATAACCACTTACACTTCTCTTGAAAGTGTTTCTTTTATTAATAAAAACTGATCCTGGTTCCTGTCGCCATCGCCATCGGGAACCATCTAAATTATGTCCAATTAATAGTATATCATTATACGACAACATGAATGTTGAGCACGAATGAGTTGGAATGTTAAAGCTTGTTGTTATTAAAAAAAACAAAGCTAACAGGCAGACATTCAGCAATTTTATTAATGTGTTTTTTTTATTCCTTTCCATAGTTTTCAATTCCATATTAATTGTTCTATAAAGAACTTATTCATTTTTTATGTATGCTAACGGTTGGCTAAATACTGGTGGGCAATTCATCGCACCAACTTATCAAACCAAACACCCTTTTTTTGAAAAGATATTTTGATGAACGAGTATTGATAAAATTATCAATTATTTTATTAAGCATAAAATACTAACAGTCAAACCTATATGTGGTTTTATCAATATTATATCAATTATTTCACATGTTTTTCTTGATAGAATATTTTGACCATCTTTTTTCTCCTATTTTATCAATTAAACCATTTGTTATCAAATCGTCAAGTTTATTTTTTATGGTATGCCTGTTTATTTCTACACCTATTCGTTTATGTATTTCGCTTATAGAACTTTCCTGATAATCTTTTAAATCTGCTAAAATCAATTCTTTTAAACGATGAGATTCTATTCTTCTTAAAGTAGTTTTAGCTTTAAAATCGGTTAATCTTAAAAAATCGGGATTTACATAATACGATGTTGGCAGCTGCTTTTATTTCAACCAAGTAAGAGCTTTAGTTGCATAAATTATCTTTGAGCTTTCTTTATTTCCATCAAAAAAATCGTTTGATTCCATTCCAATTAATTCCTTTGCTTTAATTTTTGGTTTGTCATTAATTATTTTTTTAAGTCGTTGCATTTTCGGTAAAATCATTATTTTGTGCTTTAATATTGATTCCCAATTCTGCTCGTTTTTAAAAATTATTTCAACTCCAAACTCAGTTAACTCTCTATTTTCATCAATAATGTCAATTAGAACTAAATCTCTATAAAATCTACTACTAATGGATGTTGTATCTATTAGTAATAGAGGTAATGTTTCGAGTATTTCCTTAAGTGAACTTCTTGGAATAAAATTTTTCAAGTCATTTTGGGTTATCTTCTGAATATTCTTTCCTCTTCCTTTTCGCGGAATTACTAATTTAGACTTTATATCTAAATTAGAAAGCATAATCCAATTAATCAGATTTTTTGCATATGCATCCCAAGTATTATCTTGATATTCTTGTTTGAAAATACTTTTCAGAGTAATAATTACATCACTTTTCGAAATCTTATTTGAGTCCGCTTTCTTTAAAGATAGGTAAGGAGTGTAATTTTGAAATTTGATAGTAATAAAATCAATAAAGCCAGATTTGGAAATGTCAATATTATTAGAAACATAATAAAATTCGTTTTCTTTTTGTACAAGACCTAGGTTTCTTAATTCGATAAGAATATTATTTAAAGTTTCTTGTCCAATTTCTTTTGTATGTTTTACTAGTAGAGATTCAATAGATTCTTTTTTTGATTCTTCAAATAATAAGAATACTTCTAGGCATAAATTAACTCCTTGTCTCAGTAAATAGCTTTCTCCAATAGGTGGTATTTCATTGGTAACTAAATAGTCCCTATAGATATCCCAATATATATTATAATTAGCTCCAGAGCGAATTATTAATCTTTTATGCAATAAAGAAGTAATAGTATTTCCATCAATTAAATCACCAACTTCTGATTCATCAAAAAAATTACTATCATATGCTCTTTTTGCGATAAGTTTTATTGCTTTTAATTCTTTAGACTCTAATCTCTCTTCGTCTTTTAGAAATAATTCGGAAATATTAAGATTTGATTCAATTAAATTTTCTTTTGCCAAACCAGATCGGATTTGGTCAAAAATATGAATGCATAATTTTTTTGTAAGCCAAGGTAGACCTTGTGAGTTTTCAATAATTCTATTTTTAACACTTTTTCCTAATTCTCCAACAGAACCTTCTAGTTGTTTTATAATACCATCAATTTCTTTTTGACCAAATTCGTTTATTGTAAATTCACTTGCTTGTTCTTTTGCTTGTTGCCAGATATGATAAGAAGGATCACCACTTTGAATAAAAAAATCAGTTTTCCAAGAGAAACCTACAATGATATTGGGTTTCTTATCTGTTACATCTGTAAGAAATTTATAGAAAGTTTTGAAGAAATCTTTTTTTCGAAATACATCTTCAAATTGGTCGAAAATTAAAACTAAATATTTGTCTTCATTCTTTAATTTCTGAAGCAATTTGCTCATTGATTCAGATGATAGCAAATCCGTATTAGATGTAAATGCTATTTCATTAAAGAAAATGTCTTTTTGTATAAATTTGTCTGTGATTGATTGAATAATTAATTTTTTCAGGGACAAGGCAACAAAATTATCTGAAATTGCACTACGTGTATCTATGGCTAAAGCGTAGAACTTTTTTTTGTAATGTTTGTTTCTACATCTGCCTTTAATTTCAAGTACAAGAGAACTTTTCCCCCAACCTGATTTGCCATTCAAGTAAAAAATTCTTTTGTTGGTCTTATTAGTTCTAATATTCTTGAAAAAACTGAGTATTTGTAACCTGATGTCATCTCTTCCAACAAAATGATTCTTTTCCGAAGATGCAGGTAAGTAATCATACCAATTTTCACTTTCTTGTACTTCTGAAATTGCTTCAATATTATTTTCTTGTTTTGAGGGGACTTCTTTTATGTATTTTACGTAGTTGTCAATTAAGTTAAGTTCTTTTATTTCTGTTATTCTCGTTTTAATATTACTTATAATTTCCTTAGATATAGCTTTGTCATTTTGTTTAGCATTAACTACAATGAATTTTGTTGGTAAAGCATTTGATTCATTAATTAAGTAAATAAAGTAATCTCCAAAATAAGTTACTGCTAATATTTTTTTTGAAATTATAAAAGGCGATAAATCAGCTAATGGTTCAAAAATCATTTTCGAATCTGTTAGCATTTCAATTATATCTTTTGGCTCAAAAAATGTGAGATTAGAGTAACGACTATCATTTCTATATTCTTCCAATAATCCACCAGCATCAAACTCTAATTCATTAGTCCTAAAAAAATAACCAAAGTTCGCTTTATGATGATAAACATTTGCAAAAAATGTTCTTAATTCTATAGATGATACTTTGTCTTTTGCTTTACATTCAACATAAAGTATTTCATTGGATTTATGTTTATGTTCTGCAATTAAATCAAGTTCCATCCCAGTAAATCGAATATTTTGTTTAATCTTATACTGATGAATTGATAATAAATTACGAATAAGTGATTCAAAGCAATTGCCTTTTGCCTTATTAGAAGCTCCTTCATCTAATATTATCTTTATTTCGTTTTTCATTCGTTTTTTTTAAGTTGCTGCCAACATTATTTATAACGCTACCATTTCCCTATAAAAGTCAACTAATATTTCCATACTTGTGTAAGTAAGTTACCTTTCTTGCCTGAAATTGCAATCTTTATTTCCTGCAAATATAACGAATCTTATAAATTGCTAAAATGTTCTTCCCATTAAACCGTAAAAAATCAGTCAATTATTTTCTCAAAAACCATCTCAATATTCTCACTTGGTCCGGGTGCGGGATATTTTAAGATATTTCCCTCTTTGTCTAATAAAACAAATAATGGAAAAGCTTCAACATCAAATGCTTCGGTTATTTCATAATTATTATATGAATGTAAAAATGTCCATATAAAATTATGATTATCAAAAAAATGATACATTGTCATAAATTCTTTATCAAGCGAAATGCTTACAAACTCAATATCATCCTTATACTTCTTATTCAGGGAATTCATTAATTCCATTTCCTGTAAACAAGGTGTACACTTTGTTGTCCAAAAATTCAGATATATATATTTTCCTTTAAAATTACTTAATGAAACCGAATCATTATTAATATTAATGAATGTAAAATCAGGAGCAGGGGTTCCGGGCTGAAGTTTTGTCAATGTAATTATTAAATTTTTTGCAATTAGCCGGTGTTCCTCAAATTTACTTGAAAAAGCTATATCATTAAGGATTTTTAGGATATTTTTTCTGTTATAATCAGGTGAATAAAATAATTCGCTTAATCCTTTTAATAAAACCAATTCTCGTAATACTTCATTTCTAAGCAAAGTGTCTTTTCCTAATGAATCCAATAAAGCAGGATAACTATTTTGTAGGTTTATGGTTGATATCAAATCATTCTTTTTTATAGGTTTTGAAGTAATAGTAAGGTATTGAGAAAAATATTCATTGAAAAAATACATGTATTCAACATTGTTGTACAGAATCGGTTTCCCAATAAAATATTTTTGTGCTAAAGATGATTTGTTTATTGTTCGGGACATTTGCTCAAGAGAAGCAATTTTATATTTTATATAATTGTTAAAATAATTATTTTTTATACCTGAAAATGAATCATTGATTTTAATTTTTAATGTATCTATCAATGATTTATTACGGGACCTGTATATATTATTAAATTTTTCAATTATAAAATCATTGTATTGAACATTGAACTTTTGTATTAATAAATTCAGTTCGTTTTTATTAGTATTTATAATTTGAACATTCAGATATTGAGGATTTATAAATGAATTATATTGCTCATTTAAAAAATTCAGTGTGTCAATTTTTATTTCATAATTTTTTTCAGGTTCAAGATAGAAATCTGCTTTTTGGAAATCAATATCCAAATATGCAAATATTGTATTTTGAATGTTAAGATCAAAAAAGAATTTTCCGCCGGTATCAATAGTAGTAATAGCAATTGTTTTTTCTAAATAAGAAATCTGATCGGAATATGTGATAATACGAATGGATTTTCCTTCAGCTCTTGGTGCTAAACCTTTTATTGTTGTATTTTGAGCATAAGTTGAAATACATAATACTAAAAAAGCTAAAAAAAAACCTGATATTTTTTTCATAATTTTCTTTATATTTATAAATCAACTTCATTGGGAATAAACTCTCCCGGGTCTCCACCATGTCGAATTATATCTCTGACAATTGAAGAATTTAAAGGTGTAAATTCAGGTAAAGTAAGTAAAAAAACAGTTTCTATATCAGGATATATCTTTTTATTAATTTGTCCTATACTTCGTTCAAATTCAAAATCAGCAGAAGTACG
>JAIOSH010000155.1 GCA_021107685.1 Bacteroidales bacterium
AAAATATTGCCAACAAAAAAAGGATTGAAAATTTGCGTTACAAACGAGCGAGAGCAGGGTACATAGACTAAATAGTTTTGTTTTTTTTGCATAGTAAGAATATTATACATACTTTTGTATAAAATAATTTATTTTTTGATAAAATATACTGAAATGAAAGGAAAAGAATTATGAAAATATATACTGCTGTTGTTGAAAAATGTCCTGATACTAATTTATATGTAGGATATATTCCAGGATTTTCAGGCGCACATTCGCAAGGAAAAACGCTAGATGAATTACATAATAATTTAAAAGAAGTAATCCAGATGTTAATGGAAGATGGTGAACCATCTTTAGAGACTGAATTTGTAGGAATACAAAACATTACAGTTGGGGCATAATGAGAAAATATCCTGTATTAAAACCACGAGAAGTTATAAATATTCTCAAATCGTTAGATTTCATGGAAGTTCGTCAGAGAGGTTCACACAAGCAATTTCGACATAATGATGGTCGAGCGACAACAATTCCATATCATAAAGGTAGAGACATTTCACCTATTTTGTTGCGTCAAATAGCAAAAGATATTAATTTAACAGTAGAAGAATTATTAAAACATTTATAATGACTATCTAACACTCGTTAGAATGCTAATATTAAATCCTCAATAAACTCATATTCCTAAACAAAAAAACATTTTCATTCCTCATATTTTTTTCAAGCATAATAATTTTTCAACACTCTTAAAGCATGATTTCATCTCTAACTTTCCTAACATTAGGGTTATTTATATCCTGTTCCAGAATATCATATTAAAGTAAAACCTAAGCGAAGGATTATCTTTTTCTAAGAGCCAGTCGGTAGGGTCAGCATTTATTTTGGATTTCCATCCATCTTTTTTACTGCACATCCGGGACATATTAATCTCATTTTACACATTGCACATGTCTTTTTTCTGCTGATAGCCCCACTGTAAACAGAAACCAAAAGCAGAAAAACAAGAACAACAATTTTTATTACTGTAAATTCCCGAAAAACGGAAATAATGATCAAAACAAGCGGAATCAGTGTTAAGAGTCCATAAATAATCGGAGCAATTTTAATACCTAAACTTTTTGAAAAATCTTCAATTTTTCCTTTTTTAAAAAGCAAAGCCGAAAGTTTTCCCCAACCAAGGCAGCACCACTTGTCGTAATAATAACAGTTAGTACAAACAATTTTTCGCAGTATAATTCCAACCATAATAATTGCAAAAGCAAAATAAATCCACGCTGCAATCGGACTTAAATACCAACAAGCGGTAGTTCCTGCTGCAATCCACAGGAGCATGATGAAATTGCCGAAGAATATGCCTGTCTTGGAGTATTCTTCTGTTCCTTGTTCATAAATTTTTAATTCCTTTGTCATGGTATTAATTTTTAGGTTGTTCCTGATGGGACTATAAATTAATTTTACATTTAATCACTGCAAATTTAAAAATAATCCTGTTAAAATATATTATATTACTTTTGTTCTACATAGTGCCTGAACGAAAACGTTGTTTCTTGTCATTTCGACAGAAGGGAGAAATCTCCATCAATCTGTATGTCAGGGCATGAGATTTCTCGCTCCGCTCGAAATGACAGTTTTGAATAGTTTTTGTACAAGCACTACATAAAAAAAATAAAATTTACAACATTGAATTTCCCATTATATATAGCTAAAAGATACCTTTTATCCAAAAAGTCGCATAATATTATAAATATTATTTCCGGTATTTCTTTAACAGGTATTACAATAGGAACAATGGCACTTATTGTTGTTCTTTCGGTTTTTAACGGCTTTGAGAATTTAGTCAAATCTCTTTTTAATTCTTTTAATCCCGATTTATTAATAACAGTAAATGAAGGAAAAACTTTTAATTCAAATGATATTCCAAAAGAGAAGCTCAAAAGTCTGCCAGGTGTTATAAACTATACTGAAGTAGTAGAAGAAAATGCACTCTTAAAGTATAAATCAAAACAATACATAGTAACAATAAAAGGAGTTAGCAGTGATTTTGAAAAAGATAATCCATTGGATTCAATGATTGTTAACGGTAGTTTTACATTAAGAAACAATAATCAAAATTTTGCATTGCTCGGATATTTGGTAGCATATTATCTTGGTGCTAATCTGAATGATTTTATAAATCCTATTACAGTATATGTACCACGAAGACATAAGAGTGCCGGATTAAATCTTGAACAGGCATTTAATAATAAAGTGATTTTTCCTTCAGGTTTTTTTTCTGTTCAACAGGAATTTGATTCAAAATATGTAATTGTTCCTTTAGAATTTGCCCGTAATTTATTAGAATATAATAATGAATTAACAGCAATTGAACTCAGGTTGGCTAATAATGCCGATACAGATAATATTCAGGAAAAAGTTAAAAAAATATTAGGTGAAAATTTTTCGGTCAGGAATCGTTTTCAACAGCAGGAATTGCTTTACAAAATAATGAAATCGGAAAAGTGGGCAATTTTTTTAATACTTTCTTTTATCTTGCTGATAGCCACTTTTAATGTAATAGGTTCATTATCTATGTTAATCCTTGATAAAAAAAAGGATATAGCAGTTTTATGGAGCATGGGAGCAGATAATAAACTTTTAAAAAGAATATTTTTAACAGAAGGCTTATTAATATCATTATTCGGAGCTATTTCAGGATTAGTATTAGGAGGTATTATATGCTGGCTACAGCAAAAATTCAGTCTTATTCAATTGGGTAGTGATAATTCATTTGTTGTTGATGCATATCCTGTTAAAATGCAAATATTAGATTTTGTTTATGTTTTTTTTACTGTTTTCCTTATTGGTCTTGCTGCTGCATGGTATCCCGTAAGAGGAGTCGGCAAGATAAACAAACAACAAATTAAACTTTAGTTTCATAACAATAATTGTATCAAAATCCTTATCTATCACCAAGTTTATAATATCAAATAAATATTTTTTTAATAGGCAACCATTTAATAATTTAAATTGTCTTATAGTTGTTTAATGCAGTATTGTAATATAAGTTTAGATTTTACATAATTACAATATTAATATTTCAAACTTTCTTTTAAAATAATAAAAAATTAAATATTAACAAAAAAAAAATTAACCATGAGAAAAAAATTTTTATTTAACAATTTCAAAAAGATGCAAGTGTTAACAATTATTATATGTTTCATTTTATCATCTTTTGACCTTTTTGCAGGCGATATTATAATTAAAGAAAATGGAGAAACATCGCTGAAAATCACTGAAAACACTTATGCTAAATTACAACTTGTCAACTCGCTGGCAGATATTAAAACTTTTAATGTCAAGACCGATGAATATGGAAAATTTACTGAGTTGGTTATAAAAGATTATTCTTCAACTTATATAATAGGAAGTCCAAAACTGCCTGTTAAAAGGAGATTAATTGAAATACCGATAGATGCCAATATTAAAGTAAATATTATAAATTATAATATAAAAGAATATAAGCTGGAGGATTTTGGCATTATACATAAGATAATCCCTGCCCAACCCCCCCTTCCTAAATATGATGGAGCTACAGTTGAATTTCAATATAATGCCGGAGTATATACAACAAATGAATTTTCTCCTTCTGAAATGGTTACGGTTGATGTTTTAGGAATGATGAGAGGTATAAGGATAGCACGTATAAATATAGCTCCTGTTCAATATAATCCTGTAACAAATATTATTAGGGTTTATGAAGATATTGATTTTGAATTGATATTTGAAAATGGAGATATAACAAATACAATTGAATCAAAGAAACAGAATTGTACACCTTATTTTAATGCGGTTAACAAATTTTTATTAAATTTTAAACCATTACAAAGCAAAGAATTAATTACTGATTCATTAATTACTGATTCACCGGTTAAATATGTTATTGTTTCCGACCCAATGTTTCATGATGTATTACAACCTTTTATTGAATGGAAAACAAAAAAAGGTTTTGTAGTTATTGAAGCATACACTGATGACCCTAATGTAGGTAATACAACAACATCAATAAAGGCATATCTTGAAGATTTATATAATCAAGGATCTTCGACTGATCCTCCTCCTGCCTTTGTAGTATTTGTCGGTGATGTTCAGCAAATTCCTGCATTTCCCGGCACTACGGGAGGACATCCTACTGATCTTTATTATTGTGAATATACTGGAGATTTATTTCCGGAATTATATTATGGCAGGTTCTCTGCTCAAAATATAGGTCAATTACAACCTCAAATTGATAAAACATTGGAATATGAACAATATACAATGCCTGACCCGTCATATTTAGATGAAGTTGTTCTTGTAGCTGGTATGGATAGTGGTCATGGTCACGATTGGGGAAACGGACAAATAAATTATGGTACTGAAAATTATTTCAATTTAGCACATGGAATAACCGCTCATGTTTATCTTTATCCGAATTCAGGAGGTCAATCCTCTCAAATCATACAAGATATAAGTGATGGTATCACTTATGCAAATTATACAGCTCATTGCGGTTCATCAGGTTGGTCTAATCCTCAATTCACAACTTCAGATATTCCCGGTTTACAGAATGAACACGAATACGGTCTTTGGGTTGGAAATTGTTGCTCATCAAGTGCGTTTCAAAATAGTGAATGTTTTGCCGAGGCTGCTTTAAGGGCAGAAAACAAAGGTGCTGTCGGTTATATAGGAGGTTCAAATAGTACTATGTGGGATCCTGATTATTATTGGGGTGTTGGTGTTGGTCCAATTACAGAAGACCCACCTTTGTATGAAGAAACAACTCTCGGTGCTTATGACTGTCAATTCCATGATCATGGCGAACCTATCTACGATTGGTACATTACACAGGCACAAATGTTTGTAGCAGGAAATATTGCTGTTCAGGAAGGAGCTCCTTCAAGTGCAACATATTATTGGGAAGTCTATTGCCTGATGGGAGACCCTTCATTAATGATATATTATTCAGAACCTCCTGAAATCAGTGTTACATATCCTGCTCTTATGCCTCTTGCTTCAACTTCATTCACAGTTACAACCGAGCCTTGGGCTTATGTTGCCATTTCAAAAGATGGTGTATTATACGGTGCAGCTATTGCCGATGAAACAGGAATCATTGAAGTTCCAATTGAGCCAATTACAGTTCCCGGAACCGCTGATATTATTGTTACAAAACAAAATGGAGAACCCTTTTATGGAACTGTAACTGTCGCTTCTCCTGATGGTCCTTATGTGTTATTTAATAACCTTGAAATTGACGACAGTGCCGGTAATAACAATGGCTTAGCCGATTTCGGAGAAGATTTATTATTTGATGTTACACTTGAAAATGTCGGAGGCCAGGAAGCTACAAATCTTATAGGAGTAATTTCAAGTAGCGACGAATATATTACTATAACAAATGCTACTCATTCATGGCCAAACATACCGGGTGGTGCTACATTACTTCAAACTGGCGCTTTTGCACTTACAGTTGATGATTTCATTCCTGATCAGCATACTGTTATGTTTGACCTTGAAGTTACAGATGCAGATTCTACATGGTACTCAAGCTTTTCAATCATACTAAACGCTCCTGTATTAACAATTGGTAATCTGACTATTGATGATAGTAATGGTAATAATAATGGCAGATTAGATCCGGGTGAAGAGGCCGATATCATTATTCCAAATACAAATGAAGGACATTGTGAAGCCCTTAATACTGTCGCAAATCTAATTACATCAAGTACTTTAATAACAATTAATAATACTTCTTTTGACCTTAATACACTATCTCCCGGAGAGACAAAAGATGCAATATTTAATATTATTGTTAATCCTTCAGCCCAAATAGGCGATGTGGTTGATATGAATTATGTTGTTGCATCAGGAGTTTATACAGCACAGGAAAATATAACAGTTTGTATTGGTATATTAGTTGAAGATTTTGAAACAGGTAATTTTGAAAACTTTGCATGGGAAATGGGCGGAAATGCCGATTGGACTATATGTCAAAGCAATCCTTATGAAGGAGCATATTGTGCTCAATCAGGCGCTATTACTGATTACCAAAGTTCAGAACTTTTCATAACAATGGATGTTACTGCTGATGACCAGATTTCTTTTGCAAGGAAAGTTTCTTCAGAATCCACTTATGACTTTTTAAAATTTTATATTGATGGAATATTAAAAGGAGAATGGTCAGGTGAAGTTGCATGGGAAGAAGTCAGTTATCCGGTTACTGTCGGACAACATACATTTAAATGGGAATATTACAAAGATGTTAGCCTTTCAACAGGAAGTGACTGCGGTTGGATTGATTATATAATATTTCCTCCTGTTGGCGGTAGTCCGGGTCCATTAACCGTTACTGCAACAGCTAACCCTTCAGAGATTTGCAATGGTGAAAGTTCTCAGCTTTATGCTCTTCCTTCAGGCGGAACAGGAAATTATTCTTATGAATGGTCACCTCAAACAGGATTAAGCGACCCATATATTTATAATCCTATTGCTACTCCAACAGAAACAACAACATATACAGTTAATGTTGATGATGGTGTTAATATTGTAAACGCAGATGTAACCGTTACAGTATATCCTGTTCCTGAAACTCCTACTATTACTCAACAAAATAATTCATTAGTATCCAGTTCCGAAATAGGAAATCAATGGTATGACAGCAATGGTCTTATCCCGGGTGCAACTGATCAAATTTATTATCCTACTCATACTGACGATTATTATGTAATTGTTACTAATGAATATGGTTGTGAATCAGAACAATCAAATATTATTCATTTTATTTATACAGGTATAACCGAACTTTCAAATGGTGAAAGTCTAAATATTTATCCTAACCCTTTTACTGAAAAAGTAACAATTGACTATTTGATCAAGAAAAATTCAGATGTCAAAATTATAATTTATAATAAATTAGGTCAGGTAATTGATATTCTAATTGATCAGGCTGACCAATCAACCGGTTTCCACAGGATTCATTTTGATGCATCTGATATTAAAGCAGGTATTTATTATTGTAAAATACAAACAGATAATTATACTTATATTAAAAAATTAATTCTTTCTAAATAAATAATATAATCATGAATTCCCTAATTTTTATTGGGGAATTCTTTACAAATCAAAATTTAAACTAAATAAAACAATGAAAAAACTAATTTTGTTATTTACTTTGATATTAAGCATTACAAGTTTAAAAGCTGTAGAGGGCTTTGATGTCAGCTTTAATCAACCACAAAATAATATTTACGAACTTACTTTTAATTTGGGCGATTATCAATTGTCGGAAGTTACTTATGATAATGTTACTTACTCTAAAATTCTCTTTGATTGTAGTATTGTTACTACTCAAAAAGGTTTTTCCGAACTTCCATATATTAATGCAACAGTTCAATTATCAGCCGATAAAAATGTAACTTTAAAAATCATTGAAGGAAAATATGATGAATATTTTTTAGATAGCCCTTTATTACCTTCAAGAGGTGTAATTTACAGGGATCAGGATCCTTCAACTATTCCTTATGAAATTGACCCGGGATCTCTAACTGATAAATGGTTTCCCGGTAATATTGCCCGAAATACAACACCTTTTATTATTAAGGATTTAAGAGGAACAAGCGTATATGTTTATCCTTTCCAGTATAATGCAATGCAAAATGTTTTAAGGGTTTATAAACAAGTTACTGTTGAACTTATTGAAAACAACTTAGCTGCTATAAATCCTTTAAAAAATGAAGCAACTACTATTTTGAAAGAAATGGATGGCATATATAAATCTGTTTTTATCAATTATGAACAAAATAAAGATGATTTGACAATCGGAGAATATGGAGATATTCTAATTGTAACAACTTCAAGGGATGAAGATGCAATAGAGCCTTATATACAATGGAAAAAAGAAAAAGGATTTAATGTTGAAAAAATTGTTGTTGCAACAGGAACTAATGTTAAAACAAATATACAAGATGCATATAATGCTAATAATAACTTATTATATGTTCAATTAGTCGGTGATTGGGAAGATATTAAATCGGATTTAGGCACAACATATAATGCACCTATGGATCCACAATTAGGCTGTGTTGAAGGCACAGATGATCATCCCGACATTTGCATTGGACGCTTTTCTGCAAATGCACCCAATCAGGTTACCACACAAGTAAATAAAGTTATCAATTATGAGAAAAACCCTGAAGCAGGAGCAGATTGGTATAAAGCTGCCACAGGTATTGCTTCAGATCAAGGACCCGGAGATGACGGCGAATTGGATTATGAACACTTAGATGTTATATGGAATAATAAATTGGATTCTTTCACTTATGAAACTTATTCTCCTATCTATGATCCTACAGCAAGCGCCTCAATGGTAGCAACTGCTGTTAATAACGGAACAAGTGTCATTAATTATACAGGACATGGTTCATCAACTTCCTGGGGTACTACAGGTTTTAACAATAATGATATAGCAAACCTTACAAATGGAGATAAACTTCCCTTTATTATTTCTGTTGCTTGTAGTAATGGTGTTTTCCATGGAGCAGGAGATTGCTTTGCAGAAGCATGGCTAAAAAAGGAAAATGGCGGTGCTGTAATGGCACTGATGGCTTCAATAGGCCAGCCATGGGAACCCCCAATGCGTGGACAAGATTATTTTATGGATATTCTAATCGGAGGCTATAACTATGAAACTCACCCGGGACAAAACGGTATTTCTACAACCGAACAAAGAACCACATTAGGTGCATTTGTATTTAACGGCTTAGTTTTAATGACAACTGAATCCGGTCAAAATGGCGACTGGAATACAGCCAAAACATGGATAACTTTCGGTGACCCTTCTATGCAGGCACGTACCGATTTACCTGCTGATTTAACTTTAAGTAATGAAACTATAATGACAGGAGTACCATTTACAACAATTGTTACAGTATCCGGAGTACCTGTTCAGGGAGCAATGATATGCCTCTCGCAGGACGATAACTTTTTTTCAGGTATTACAGATGTGTCCGGAGAAGTTACTATTGTTCATACATTATCTCCCGGGACCGCTAAATTTGTTGTTACTGCATTTAATACCGAAACCATTTACCAGGATGCTACTGTTTCTCCTGCCGGAGGAGCATGGATAACTATAAATAACTTTGCAATTGATGATGCAGCAGGAAATAATAATGGACTGGCAGATTACGGTGAATCAATATTACTTGATGTTGCTGCTGAAAATGTCGGCTCTGACCCTGCAAATGGTGTTGATGCTACTCTTTCTTCAACTGATGACTACATTACAATTACAGATAATACTCATTTTTATGGCGATATTGCAGTTGGTGCTATTGTGAACGGTGATGGGGCTTTTGCTTTTACTGTTGCTGACAATGCTCCTGATAATCATTTAGCATCATTCCAGGTTGAATTTACCGATGGTAATAAAAATTCATGGACCAGTAATATTAGTATTACGCTTCATGCTCCTGTATTAGAACTTGATGATTATGTAATAGACGACCAGAGTGGTAATGGAAATGGGAAATTAGATCCGGGTGAAACAGTTGAACTTAAAATTGATATTTTAAATAACGGTTCATCAGAAGCGTACAATGTATCAGGAGAGCTTATTTGCAATAACGCTTATATCACAATTCAACAAACTGTATTACAATATGGTAATATTGCGGGAGGAGAAACAGGACAACAGGCTTACACTGTTACGGCAGATATAAATACTCCTAATGGCAATTCGGTTGCTTTTAACTTTGAAATAACTGCAGATTTAGGCATTACAGGTATGGGGGCATTTAATATCGTTGTCGGACAAATTCCTGTTTTAATTGTTGACCTTGACGGAAATAATAATTCAGCACCTGCAATGCAGCAAGCTATGGAAGATAATGGTGTTACACCAGAATATACGGCATCCTTCCCTGCTGATTTGAGTCTGTATTCATCTATCTTCGTTTGTCTCGGTATTTATGCGGATAATCACGTTCTGACTGCACCGGAAGGACAAAACCTTGCAAATTATTTAAATAATAATGGTAATCTTTATATGGAAGGTGGCGACACATGGTATTATGATACACAAACAGCAGTTCACCCTATGTTTAACATTGATCCTACTGATGACGGATCAGATGATTTGAGCACAATTATAGGTTTAACAGGTACTTTCACCGAAGGAATGAGCTTCAATTATTCAGGTGATAACAACTGGATTGATCATATTGAAGCTATTTCACCGGCAGTTAAAATATTCAACAATCAAAGCCCTTCTTATGGTTGTGCAGTAGCTTATGACCAAGGTGACTATAAAACAATTGGTGCATCATTTGAATTCGGTGGATTAGATGACGGTAATTCCACAAAAGAAGAATTAATGGCAGAAATTTTTGAATTCTTTGGAATAACTTCAGGTGAATTACTGGCATATTTTATTGGAAACCCGATAGAAATTTGTGAAGGCGAAACAGTTAATTTTATTGATTATTCACAAGGAAATATTACAAACTGGGAATGGAACTTCCCTGGAGGTGATCCTGCTACTTCTACCGAACAAAATCCATCAGTAGTATATAATACTGCCGGAATTTACGATGTTAGTCTTACTGTTTCCGATGGCAGTTCTTCTAATACTTACACAAGAACTGATTATATTATTGTTAATACTTGTGCGGGGATCACTGAAAAAACAGCTAATTTCAATATTAATATTTTCCCGAACCCAAGCAATGGATATTTTACACTTAAATTTAACTCTGTTAAGGAAGACATTGTTAACATTAAAATACTTAACTCATTAAATGTTGTTGTTTATGAAAATAAAAATCTCCGAATTACAGGAGATAATATTTCAACAATTGATATAAGCTATCTTTCAAAAGGTGTTTATTTCTTAATTGTTGAAAATAAAGAGAATAATTCTGTTAGCAGAATTATTATTCAAAACTGATTTTCATGGTTAATAATTAGGTTTTGGGTTGAAAGCCGGCTTTTATAGTCGGCTTTTTTTATAAGCCTTCATAATTAGAGTTAATACAAAATAAAATAATATTATGTGGAACGTTTTATTAAGAATTGATATTAATTATAAAACAGGATTCAGTATATTTCCGTTTACTGATTAAATCATACCGTTAACTGATTTGATATTGTTTTTAAATAAATATTATTATATTTTTACAAAAAATATTATTTTCTTATCTTTACTCTTTTCTAAATATAGAAGCTATTTATATATACTTATGCATATTACAAAATCAGAAAATGTATTACTACTGGTTATGTTAACCAATGTATTAACTGCCAATCCCCAGGCAGCCAAGTCGAACGAGTTGATGAACAAATTGAATGAACGCTGGGACCCCTTGCCCGATTATATGAAAGCACAAATATTGCAGGGCAAAGACATCGTATCTCTCAAAGAAGAGCTTGAATCGCAATT